>JAZQVZ010000040.1:0-6571 GCA_045632105.1 Eubacteriales bacterium
CTATACCGCCTCCGATAACAGCGATCTTCTTGCTCTTCTTAGCAGGCTTAATGCCATACTTCTTGGACTGCATAGTTTCGGGGTTAAGTGCGCAACGCGCAAGACCCATAGTATCGGTGAGATCCTGAGTATTAGCGTGACCCTTGGAGGAGGAGAAGTTGAAGCATCCGCTATGACAGCAGATACAGGGCTTGATATCCTCGAGTCTGTCCTCAATTATCTTGGTGATCCACTCGGGGTCGGTCAGGAACTGACGGGCAACTCCCACGCCGTCGATAAGACCGTCTGCAACAGCCTGAGCTCCTACGTCGGGCTCCATTCTACCTGCGCAAACTACGGGAATATCAACGAACTTCTTTATGTGAGCAACGTCGGAGAGGTTGCAGTTCTGGGGCATATACATCGGGGGATGTGCCCAGTACCAGGAGTCGTATGTACCGTTGTCGGCGTTAAGCATATCGTATCCGGCATCCTGCAGATACTTTGCCGCTCTCTCGGACTCCTCCATATTTCTACCTACCTCGGTGTAATCCTCACCGGGCATAGCGCCCTCGCAGAAGCCCTTCATCTTAGACTCTACGGAGTAACGAAGCGATACGGGATAATCCTCTCCGCACGCCTCCTTAATAGCCTTTACGACCTCAGCCGCAAAGCGATAACGGTTCTCAAAGCTTCCGCCGTAATCGTCGGTACGCTTGTTGAAGAACTCTATTGCGAACTGGTCAAGGAGATAACCCTCGTGAACGGCGTGAACCTCTACTCCGTCAACGCCTGCATCACGGCAGAGCTTTGCGGTCTTTGCAAACGCCTCGATTATCTCGTGTATCTGCTCAACTGTCATCTCGGGGCAGATTATATCATGCGCCCAACGAGAGGGCTGAGGGCTGGGACAAGCCAGCTCGTGAGAGGTATCGATAATAGGCTTAACGAGAGCTCTTGTAAACTTATTCTTATGCAAAGGAGCTACAAGCTCGGTGATAGCCCAAGAGCGTCCCATTCCTGCGGTAAGCTGAACGAAAAGCTTTGCGCCGGTCTTGTGGATCTCATCCATAAACTCGCGAAGCTCGTCGAACATCTTCGGGTTCTGCCAGAGCCACTTACCCCAGAAGGTGTCACGCAAAGGCGCGATGCCGGGGATAATAAGTCCTACGTTATTGTTTGCTCTCTCAAGGAAGAGCTTTGCCGCCTCCTTATCGAAGTGGCATCCGCCAAGCTCGAACCAGCCGAACAAGGATGTACCTCCCATGGGACACATAACGATTCGATTCTTGATCTCTACGTCACGTATCTTCCAAGGAGTAAACAGGGCTTGATATTTGGGGTCCATGTTTTCCATAATGAAAACTCCTTTCAAAATTATCTACAACTTAATTATACTATATTTTTTGCCGTTCGTCAACTCTAAAAACATAAAAGAAAACAGCGCTTGTGATCATGCGCTGTTTTCTGTTTATTTGACCTCTGCTTCCTTCATTTCATCGGATTTAGCGGCAGTCTTATTCACCACCTCGGGATCGTGATAGGTGGGAACTACCTGCTTCATCGCATCGGTAACCGCATTGGAATATATGTCATTCTTAGACACCTCCACCGCATCAAGAAGGATCTTGATCTTTGCGTCAACCTCTTCTCTGCTGTAAGGAGTATCGGTTTCTATAAATATCATATTGTTGTCGGTTTTTTCAAGGGTTTCGGTCTTTATCAGAAGCTCCTCAAACAGCTTCTCTCCGGGACGAAGTCCAACCTCCTCGATCTTTATGTCCTCCTCGGGACGAAGACCGCTGAGCTTTATCATATTAACCGCAAGGTCGTAGATCTTTATAGGCTTACCCATATCAAGCACGAAGAGCTGCCCCTTCTCTGCCATAGCGCCTGCCTGAATAACCAGCTGCGCCGCCTCGGTAATAGTCATAAAGTAGCGGATTATACGCTTATCCGTAAGCGTTATAGGTCCGCCCTTTGCTATCTGTCTGCGGAACAAATGAATTACAGATCCGTTAGAGCCGAGAACGTTTCCGAAGCGAACCGCCGCAAAGCAGGTATCTCCGTCGGTACGGCTCTGTACTATCATCTCGCACATACGCTTGGAGGCGCCCATAACGTTGGTGGGATTTACCGCCTTGTCTGTGGATATCATAATAAACTTTTCAACACCGAAACGCTCAGCGGCATTTGCGGCATTGTAGGTTCCCATAACGTTGTTCTTGACCGTCTCTGCGGGATCGTGCTCCATAAGCGGAACGTGCTTGTGAGCGGCGGCGTGGAACACCACGTTAGGTCTGCACTGATTAAAGATAGCGTCAAGACGCTGAGGATCTCTTACAGATGCAATAAACACCTGAACGTCAAGCTCGCTTCCGTACTCAATAGAAAGCTCCTGCTGAATATCATAAGCGTTATTCTCGTAGATATCAAGGATTATAAGCTTTTTAGGATGGCAACGCGCTATCTGTCTGCACAGCTCACTACCGATAGATCCACCGCCTCCCGTAACAAGAACGACCTTGTCCTTGTAATAGTCAAGGGCTTGAAGGTTATTTATTCTCATAGGCTTACGGAAAAGCAGATCTTCTATCTGGAACTCTCGGAGCGCTCTTCTTCCCTTGCTCTCGCCTTCATCAAAGCTACGAATAGGCGAATCGTACAGCTTTATTTTGCACCCCGTCTTGGAGTAAAGCTGATAGAGCTGCGCCAGCGCCTCGCTGTCAAGACCGGGCATGGCTATGAATATCTCCTGAATGGGAAGCACCTTTATGATATTAACAATATTTTCGTCCTCGTGATATACTCTGATTCCGCCGATAATTCCGCCCTTCTTGGATATATCCTTATCAATAAAGGCGATAGGATTATAGCTGGAGGTCTTACTCGCAAGAAGCTCGTCCGCAAGCAGAACACCGATCTGTCCCGCTCCCACTATTGCTACGTTTATCTTGTGACTGTCGGGCTCGTCCGACAGCTTATTCAAATACTTATATACCAAACGGTAGCAATATCTCGAGGTCAGCGTAACTATTGTAAACATGGCAACGCAGATAACGAAGTACCATATCTTGACCTCGCCTCTGGCAATAGCAAATATAGCAATCGCTACCACTCCCGTAGTGAGATCGGATACTACCGCAGTAAGATAGGCCTTGGTCGCGGTATATCGCCATACGTTCTTATAAAAGCCCAAAAAGTATCTGAATGAAAAGATCAGTACGAAAAGAACTACCGCGTTAGTAAAAAATTTTGCAGGATCGTTAAGATTGAGAGTGCCGTCAAGCATTACCCCCAACGCGTAACAAACGTTTACAAAAATAAAGCACAGTATATCAAATAAAAACAAGACGCGCTTTCTTGCCTTTATAACTCCCAGTTTCATTACTCCCTCCTTCAGGTTTCATTAAAAAGAAATATAGGTTTATTAAATACATTTTATAGATAACAATATATATCTTGTATCAAAAATCAACATTTTAATCAACCTTTATTTTCCGCGCAATTTTTATATCTCCACCTCAATGCCGTTCACAGTAACGCCGTTGTCTGCTCTTATGAGTATATATTTAACTCCGTCAATTACCCTCGCCTCCACAAGATCGGCAGAGCTTGCTTCAACCTTCACCGTACACTCGGGAGTGCTTACAACTACCTGTCTTGGAGCGCTTATGTTGATAGGAGATATGGTTGCGTCCTCGCCGAAGCGCTGATCGAACTTTTCCTCAAAGACCTCGATCTTTTCCTCGGTAACTCCGCAATAGCGAAGCATCTCTCCTGCCGCATGCTTGTCGATAAGCAGAGGCTCGTCGCTCTTTTCGTTCTTGTGCTCTGCTATCTTGTGATTGAGCTGAGTGTTCACAGAGCGCACTACACGAAGGCTACATTCCTCGCCAACGCTCTCCTTAAGGATCTCTCCAAAGGTGTCCTTCTGCTCTGTGGGAGCCATAGGTATCTGGCGCTTGAAGAGCGCATCTACAAGCTCCTTGTAGTTATCCTGAAGATTCTTGGAATAATAAAGAGCCTTGTAGATATTCGTCTTTCGATCGTCGAATGCGGGGAACATAAATCCTACCTCGGGACGACCGAGCACGGTGTCAGCGCAAACGCTTCTGAAGCACTGCTGAGGCATATAATAGCTGAGTGTGGGCTTGCCCTCCTTTACGGGACAAACCGCGCAGAGTATGTAAGAGAATATCGAGCTGGATACATCCTCACGCTCTCCGTCTGCGCCAAACTCGAACACGTCGTATTTATCGTAAGCAAGAATTATCAAATACTTGCCCTCAAATTCAAAATTCTCAATTATTTTCTTGTAAAGATTAGACTTCAGCTCTCCGTCCTTAAGCTCACTTGCGCGAAGGTCGGATATAAGCTTATAATCCTCGCTCTCGTTCACCTGCGCGGTGGTGAACTCTATGTCGGTAACGTTTCTTCCAACGTTGCTTGAAAGTACCTTCTTGAGTACGCCAAGCATCTCATCGGCGTCCTCCTGAGTCATAGTACCCATGCTCTGGTCAAATTCGGAAATTATCTCCTTTGCTTCGTTTACAAAGCAACCGCAAATGCGGCTTATATTACTTTTATCCGAGCGATAGCGTCGGCGTATCTCTGCGATCTCGTTCTGATTCATTTTTTGCTCCTTTTACTTGGGATAGATTATCACAATAATTGTACCACATTTTTTGATTTTTTTCAACCGATTTTTACGAGATAGTATAACCTCCGCTTTTTTGGATAAACTTTACTTAAAATCACATTAAAAGGAGATATTATGTCCGAACAAAGCGCAGTAACCAAGCGATTTATAGACTCGCTTTATAAGAACGTAAAAATGGGAGCAGACTCCATAATCGACCTTATGCCCAAGGTCAAGGACAACGCTATGAGAGAGGAAATGACGGCAGAGCTTGAGCATTATGAAAAGTTTGCAAAAAGATCGAGAGATATACTTTTCAAGCACGGAGACGAGCCCAAAGAGGAAAGCTTTATGACAAAGGCGATGACCAAAATGGGCATAGCTATGAACACAATGATGGACACGACCACCAGCCATATCGCAGATATGATGATCCAGGGCGCTACGATGGGAGTTACCGACACCACTAAGCTGGTTCGAGAGTACGAAAACACCCCCTGCTCCGAGGACGCGCTGGCTCTCGCCCGTGACGCTATCAAGTATCAAGAAGAAAGCATCGAACGCCTAAAAAAGTTTTTGTAAACAAAAAAGCTGTTGCCATAGCAACAGCTTTTTTCTTATTTTCCTACGCAAAATCTTGAAAAGATCTCGGCGACTATCTCCTCGCCTATCTGACGGCCGTCAACCTCTCCAAGAGCCGACATAGCGCATTCAACGCCCACACAGCAGGCGTCAAGCGACATTCCGTCGCCTATCTCCTCTGCCGCGCGCTCAAGAAGCTCTCCCGCCGCAGACAAAGCGGCGTACTGTCTTGCTCCTGTAACAACAGCGTCGTTTGCTATATCTATCTCCCCGTCCATAAACATATTCTCTACCGTCTCGGTAAGCTTATCAAAGCCTTCTCCCGTAGCGGCAGAAATATGTATAACACGGTCAAACTCCGTGCATATTTCGTCCCAAGCAGAGCCCGAAGAAAGATCTGCCTTATTTATCAGCGCAACCGTAGCTGCACCCGAACGAGCTGCCATATCGGCAAGTTCCCTGTCATCGTCGTCGGGCTGACGAGCGCCGTCAAAGACCGCAAGAATAAGTCCTGCACCGCCAATAGCCTGTCTTGTGCGCTCTATTCCAATGCTCTCTACCTTATCCTCGGTGTCGCGAAGTCCCGCGGTGTCACAAAGAAGCAGAGTTACTTTACCAAGAATAGCCGTTTCGCGAAGTACGTCTCGGGTGGTTCCCTCAATATCGGTAACGATAGCCGCATCATAGCCGAGTATTCGGTTATAGACCGAGCTCTTTCCCGCATTCGTTCTACCGCAGATAACCGTGGGAATTCCCTCGTTTACCGCTCTTCCCGTTCCATAGGTAGAAGCAAGTCTGCGAACGCCCTCGGCGGTCTTGGTTATTTCCGCCAATATCTCTTCTCTGCTCATATCCGACAGATCCTCGTCGGGAAAATCTATGACCGCATATATTCCGCTAAGCACTCTGCGAAGCGACTCGTAAAGCTCGTCCATCTTCAGAGAAAGTCTTCCCTTCATACCGCTTCGTGCAAGTAAGAGCTGGCTATCGCTCTTAGCCTCAAGAAGATCTCCCAACGCCTCAGCCTCGGTAAGCTTCATCTTACCCGACACGTATGCTCTTCGGGTAAATTCTCCCGCCTCTGCGGCTCTTGCTCCCGCGCAAAGCACGGCAGACAACACCTTTCGGGTTATAAGCACGCCTCCGTGGCAGTTGATCTCCACAGTGTCCTCACCGGTAAACGAATGAGGCGCACGGAATACTACCGCCATTCCGTCGTCTGTTCCCGAGTCTCCGTCGGGCATAAATATCTCACCGTATGCCATTTTGCCGTGCTGCAGTTGCGAAAGCTTTTTACCGTTGGCACAAACGAATACACGCTCGCCAATGCTCACAGCATCGGGCCCCGATATGCGTATCAACGCCACC
>JAZQVZ010000041.1:0-26147 GCA_045632105.1 Eubacteriales bacterium
GGAGGCGGAACCTCTGCAAAGTCTGCGCTGTCTATATAGAGCTCACGGGTAAAGGGAACTGCGCGAGTGCCGAGCTCGGGCTTCTGAGGATGGTTGGGAAGATCAAAGGTCTCCTCCATATCCTCGGGATAGTTGTCGATAACTACCTTGATAGGATGCTCGATAGCGATTCTGCGGGGTGCGCTTTCGTTCAGCTCCTCACGGATGCAATGCTCAAGCATTCCGATGTCAACAAGGCTGTTTGCCTTGGAAACGCCTGCAGCTCTTACGAAATTAAAGATAGCGGTAGGAGTATATCCTCTTCTGCGGAGTGCGCAGATAGTAGGAAGTCTGGGGTCGTCCCAGCCGTCAACCATATCGTTCTCAACGAGGTAACGGAGATATCTCTTGGACATTACCGTGTTGGTTACGTTAAGACGTGCAAACTCTCTCTGCTTGGGCTCGGGGTTGAAGATGCCGATGTTATTGATTACCCACTCGTAAAGAGGTCTGTGGTTTTCAAATTCAAGAGAGCAAAGGGAATAGGTGATGCCCTCGAGAGCGTCCTGGATAGGATGAGCATAGTCGTACAGAGGATAGATGCACCACTTGTCGCCCTGACGGTGATGAGAGGTGTGTACTATACGGTAGATAGCGGGGTCGCGCATATTGATGTTGGGCGACGCCATATCGATCTTTGCTCTGAGAGTGCGGCTTCCGTCGGGGAACTCGCCTGCCTTCATTCTACGGAAGAGGTCGAGGTTCTCCTCAACGCTTCTGTTGCGGTAGGGACTTTCCTTACCCGCCTCGGTAAGTGTTCCTCTGTATTCCTTCATCTCGTCAGCGGACAGGTCACAAACGTAAGCCTTGCCGTCCATTATCAGCTTTTCAGCATATTCGTAGCACTTCTCGAAATAATCCGAGCCGTAGAATATACCGCCGTTGGGAGTAGCGCCAAGCCAGGTAAGGTCCTCGAGTATAGAGTCAACGTACTCGGTGTCCTCCTTTGCAGGATTGGTGTCATCGTAACGGAGATTGAAAAGACCGCCGTACTTCTTTGCTGTCTCGTAGTTTATAAGGATAGCCTTTGCAGAGCCGATATGGAGGTATCCGTTAGGCTCCGGAGGGAAACGGGTGTGGATCTTTGTTTCGGGCTTTTCCTTAAGGTCAGCATCTATAATATCGTGTATAAAATTGCTTACTATCTCTTCCATTTTTATATCCTCTTTGAATTAAAGTGTAGCTGTCATGTTATTTATGCGCTGGCAAACTCTGTCCTTGCCGAGAATCTGGATAACGGCGTACATATCGGGAGAGTTGAGCTTACCTGTTACTGCAACGCGGATAAACATACTTACGTCGGCAACGCTGCCCTTGAAGCTTTCGGGGGAAGCCTTGTACGCCTTCATATCCGAGGTGTAGCCAAGACTCTCGCCAATAGCCTTTATCTTGTCGAACCAGGTGTTCATATCGTCTGCAAGATCAAGAGTATCTGCGAACTGCGTGAGAACAGACTTGATATCCTCGCGGCTGTATTTTTCATCGTAAGCGTCCTTGACGGTGAATAACTCGTCAAAGAAGAAGCCCATATAATCCTTGGCGTCAGCCCAGGTGGTAAGGTCCTTACGGGGCTTCTTTCCGCCTCTGCCGATAGCGAAGATGCTCTTTGCATATTCGGGGTCAGCAGCGAGAAGCTTTCCAAATTCAGCATCAAAGCTCTGGCTCCAAACGGTAACCTTCTGAGTTACCTCGTCTGCACTCATCTTGGAGATAACGTTCTTTGAAACGTCGTTGAGCTTGTTGAAGTCAAACAGACAGCCCGAGGAGGACATCTTCTTGATATTGAAGGGGAAGTCCTTGTAGCTCTTGTCGGCGTTCTGCATTCTCCATTCCTCGTAGTTGGAGTTGAGAAGTGTCATAACGTACTCGCATACTGCCTCGGGGCAGTAGCCAAGACGGGTGTAGTCGTCCATATTTGCGCCCATATCTCTCTTGGAGAGCTTCTTCTTGTTTCCTGCCTCGTCAAGACGCATTATCTGAGCGATATGCATATACTTGGGGGTCTTGAATCCAAGGTATCTGAAAAGCTGAAGATGCTTTGCAAGGCTGGGGAGCCACTCCTCACCGCGTATAACGTGGGTGGTGCCCATAAGGTGATCGTCCACAGCGTGAGCGAAGTGATAAGTGGGGATTCCGTCGGACTTGAGAAGAACGAAGTCTTCGTCATTCTCGGGTATCTCCATATTGCCCTTTACAAGGTCGGTGAATTTGATCTTTTTGTCAATACTGCCGTCTGCAAGGATACGAATAACGAAGGGATTACCCTTGGCAAGATTTGCTTCGACCTCTTCCATGGTTATCTGGCGGCGGGCAAGCATTTCTGCGCGTCTTGCCTCAGCCTCAGCCTGCCAGTCGGTGTTCTTTATTTCCTGCTTCTTGTCTATGCTGTGAAGCTCCTCGAGTTCCTCCTCAGTGGTGAAGCAGGGGTAAGCCTTACCCTCGCGTACGAGCTGCTTTGCATAGGTCTGGTAAATGCTTCCGCGAAGGCTCTGCTTGTAGGGACCGTATGCGCCCTTGTCGCAGATCTTTCCGTCATCCCCGAGGATAGCGCCCTCGTCGAATTCAATGCCGTAGGTAGCAAGGGTCTTTATAAGAGCCTCTGCCGCACCGGGAACCTCACGTTTAGCATCGGTGTCCTCGATTCTGAGGTAAAGAACGCCTCCGCTCTGGTGAGCAAGTCTTTCTGCCACAGTGGTGGGGAAAAGACCGCCGAAATGTACGAATCCAGTAGGGCTGGGAGCAAATCTCGTTACCTTAGCGCCCTCAGGAAGGATTCTTTGAGGGAAACGCGCCTCGACGTCCGAGGGCATCTCGGTTATATGGGGGAAAAGAAGCTCGGAAAGCTTTTCAAAATCTAACATTTTCAAATTCCTTTCTGGTTTAGTATAAGCTTAAAGATCAATATAATATTCTGCCGATCGCAAAGCGGCGCAGAGGTCTGCAGAGGAGCCGTGACCGGGATATATCTGCATATTCCCGTCAAGCGTCTTGAGCTTCAAGAGAGATTCTCGAATAAGCTGGTCACTTCCGCGCCAAAGATCGCATCTGCCAATGGTGTTGGAGAAAAGCGTGTCGCCTGTAACGAGAAAATCCTTTCTCTCGTCGTCCTTACAGAGAATGCATATCGAGCCGGGTGAATGTCCGGGAGTGCTGATTATCCTTGCTTCCTCACTGCCTACTGTAACAACGTCGCCGTCAGCAAGAAGTCTATCGGCGGGTCTGTGAGTACAGGGTCTTCCGTAGAAATCGTAGAAGCCGTTGATAAATCCGTCTGTAAGCATAGGCGCGTCACCCGAATGCATTATAAGCGGAATATCGTATTTATCACGCAGGGTGTCTACCGATATCGTATGATCGAAGTGTCCGTGTGTCAGCAATATACCGCAAAGCGAAGCGTTCAGCGGCGCAAGATAGCGCTCAATTGCCGAAACCGACACCGAGGGATCCACCACAACGGCGTGCTTACCCGACACCAAAAGATAGGTGTTTGCGGCAAAGGAATCAGGGCAAACCGAAATGATTTTCAATTTATATCTCCTTAAATAATAAATTACATTATATTATATCATATAATACGCCTAAAGTCCATAGAATCTGCAAAAATATTTTAAATTTTGGCTGTTGAAATAGTGGGAGCGCTGTGGTATAATATGAATATGCAAAACAAGCATAAAAAGTCGAAAAGAGGAACCCCAAATGTATAAATACGAGACCCATCTTCATACCTATCCCGTAAGCAAGTGCGCAAGGGCAACAGTCCGTGAAACACTTGAATTTTACAAGGGCTTGGGCTATGATGGGGTATTTATAACCAATCATTTTTTAGACGGAAATATAAATATTGATCACAGCCTTCCTTACGAGGAAAAAATCAAGTTTTATTGCTCGGATTACGAGGAGGGAAAGAGAATAGCGGACGAGATAGGAATAAAGGTATTTTTCGGGATAGAAATGTCTTATAAGGGCACCGATTTTCTGGTGTACGGACTTGATGAAAAATGGCTTCTCGAAAACCCTCAGATAATGGATATGAAGAAGAGCGAGGAGCTTCCTTTTCTGGCAGAGGCAGGGGCGCTGATAGTACAGGCTCATCCGTACCGAGAGGCGAGATATATAGACCATATAAGACTTTTCCCTCGATGTGTTCACGGCGTCGAGGTCATAAACGCCAAGCGCACACCTCTTGAGAATGATATGGCGGCGCACTATGCTAAATGCTACGGACTTTTTGATTTTGCAGGAAGCGATAATCACGTAGGCCCTGCAGATACACGCCTTGCGGGTATTGATACCGAAAGACCCTTGAACGGCGTTGCTGATCTTATCGAGGTCATCAGGAACGGCGAATATAAGATATTTTATACGGAGCTTCAATGAAAAGCATAAAGATATTGAACGATCCAATATATTTGAGATTTTTGTCCTGTATTGATAGCTCGGTGGCGAATATGTCGGATTTTGAAAGATTTGCTTTGGGGTGCGAAAGTCTGCATCTTTGTGTGGGAAGCGACTTCAGAAGTGATTTTTTGAGCGCACTTTCAAGCGACGTAGGCGCTTCTGTTACTGTCGAACTTGCATCGGGAAGAGAAAATCAAAAAAGCCTTTGGAGATGTATGTACGGAGGAGAAGAGCTTGTGCTGACTCCTGCAAAAGCGGATTTTGATATGCTTCCAAGCATTGATAGAGCTACTCCTGTAAGCCTTAATAATTTGCTTTTTCAAGAGGCTTTACCCGAAAATATTGAAGCTCTTATCGAACAGATAGACGGCGATATTTCTCTTGATATTTCGGGGCTTAAATATAGACGTCCAGACGAGTACCACTCAGCGTTGGCATATAATAAGCTGAAGAGTGGCGGAGAGTGCAACGCCGAGGAGAAATGTCAGCTTCTTTGCTGGATGCTTTGCCGAGCTCTTATGAAAAAGCCTGTCAAAGCCTACCTGATAGCTAAAGATAATATCGAAACTGCAAAAAACATTATAGCGCTTATTGAGGGCAGACGTATCTTTAATGACCTGCGCCTTTGTGTTATTCCAAGCGCCGAAGCGGCTTGTGAGGTTGCAGAGATCTGTCTTACGGCTGAGCAAAAAAATATATCCCCGGAATTTATAATTACCGAGGATATTGACGTAGATAATATTAAATTTACCTTTGCAAAATTTCCCGCGTCGCGTATTTATTTGTGCGGCTTTCTTACCGATAAGACAGGCGAGGGAAGGTATATATCAGCATTTAATTCAATGCTTCAAGAAAAATAATTCCGCCCACATCGGTGAGCATCTGTTCACTTAAATTAACCGTTTCAAATCCGTGGCTGCGGCAAAATTCTGCTATTTCAGCGCCATCAGGATGTGCGCCGAGATCACCTGTAAAATATACGGTGTCCTTAAAAACACCACATGCTCCCCCGAGAAATCCGTAATCGTATCCGTCGATGCTTACGGCAGAGGGGGAGTTTTTTATTTTTAACACAGAGATACCGTTTTTTTCGGCAGAGAGGGCGATCCCATCGTCAGCCGTAACGATAGCTTTATTACCAAGTACCAAGGTAGAGCATTTAGTATAGCCCTGCTTTACCGAAACGAGAGGTATTCCGTTTTGCTTTGCAAAATCTATGATCTCTCCAGCCGAGCTGTTGAGCTTTCCGTATATTTTTCCATCAATAAGGGCAAGGTTGAACGCTATGTCCTCGGGGTATTTGTTCCCAATATTACAGTCGCATTTTGTTACTGCATATCCGTAGTCCGAGATAACGTCGATTGCCTCACAAATGCGCTCGGCGTATTCACGAGAGCAGAAAATACGGTCGCCAAGGGGGAATACAAGCATATCGGCGTGGGAAGACACAGGAGAGGGAAGCCTTGTATCGGCTTCAAGAATAAGCGCTTTAAATCCTAAAGACGTAAGACGTGATATTATTTCCTTGGGAGCGCACGCGCCCACCAAAGCCAAAGGCTTTATTTCTGTCACAAGAACCTCCTTAGAAAAAATAAAAAAGCAGGTCAACAACCTGCTTTTAAATCTTTAATCCGGATTGCGCAAGCACAAGCAGGATCATACCGAGCAATTAAACTCTGGTAACTTTGCCCGAACGAAGGCAGCGAGAGCAAACTGCAACGGTCTTGGGTGTACCGTCAACAACAGCCTTTACCTTACGAATATTGGGCTTCCATGTTCTGTTGGTTTTACGATTAGAGTGGGAAACAGCCTGTCCGAAAACAACGCCCTTTCCGCAAACACTACACTTTGCCATTTTGACACCTCCTAAAATGCACAATCGCACATAATTACAAATTTAATAGAATTCATAGAACGTATGATATTATATCATAAAAGATTTTAAAATGCAAGAGGTTTTTGAAAAAAATTAAAAATATTTTTTCTTTTTAAATTATCTCTCCCAAACAGAGGTTTCCGTCGGCAGAAATAAGCTTTACCGAGTGAAATTCCGAACGAAGCGGACGTGGTGAACATACCGCAATTTCAAGAAAATCTGCGGTATGTCCGTAGGCGTATTTACCGTCGTAGGTCTCAAAGAGAACGGTACGGGAGCCGCCCTTTGATACCTCTTCGTTAAGAATAGACGCCCTTGTGTCCTTTGCTATTTTTTCAAGACGGTGAAGTCTTTCGCTCTTTATCTCCTTGGAAAGCTGTCCTGACATTTCTGCCGCAGGAGTTCCTTTTCTCTTGGAGTAGGGGAAGATATGAGAGGTCAAAAAGCGCGCCTCCTCAAGAAATCTGCAGGAATCCTCAAAGTCCGCCTCACTTTCTCCGGGGAATCCTACGATAACGTCGGTGGAGAATTTTACGCTGGGCATATACTCACGAAGAGTGTTTATAGCCTTCATTGCCATAGCCGAGTTGTATTTTCTTTTCATAAGAGCAAGAACTCTGTCGCTTCCGCTTTGCAACGACAAATGGAAATGAGGCGCAATGCAGGAGAGAGCAGATATTTTCTTGGCAAAATCGGGCTTGATAAGAGAGGGGTCAAGAGAGCCCAGACGGACTCTTCCAATTCCTTCAATTTTGTCGATTCTGCAAAGCAACTCGGCAAGATCGATATTGCCAAGATCCTTGCCGTAGGATGCGGTTTCAATGCCGGTGAGAACTATCTCGCGGCATCCTCCACGGACCAGCTCCTCGACCTCTGCAATTACTTCGTCGGGGGATTTGGAGCGAACCTTTCCGCGAGCAGAGGGAATAATACAATAGGTACATTTATTCTCGCATCCGTCCTCGATTTTAACGTATGCTCGGGTGCGGTCGAATTTAGTTATATTCATAGGCTCAAAGGGAGCGGAATCTATGGGCGACACCAATATCTCGGGAGTGCCGTTCTTTTTTTCTGCCGCGAACAGGGCAAGAAGCTTTTTCGCCGCCAGCATCTTGTCGGTGTTCCCGATTATGCAGTCAACCCCGCTTATCTTAGCAACCTCTTCGGGAGCGGTCTGCGCAAGGCAGCCTGTTACTACGATAAAAGCCGATTCGTTTTTAGAGATAGCTCGGCGTATAAATTGACGAGCCTTTCGGTCGGATTCTGCCGTGACCGTGCAGGTGTTTATTATGTAACCGTCGCATACCGAGGAGGGAGATACGACCTCTACGCCGCCTCTCTCAAGCTCCTCTGCTATTGCTTCGGATTCGTATTGATTTACCTTACACCCAAGGGTATAGATACCCGCGGTTAGCTTTTTATTAGGATTCATAAGATATCTCCTGATGTTTACTGTTGTTAATTGTACCATAAAAGAAGAGCTTTGTAAACAGTAAACTACATTTTTTTGAGTATGGAAACGATTCGCTCCGAGGCAAGACCGTCGCCGAAGGAAAGACAGGGAATAGAAGCTTTTTTATATGCCTCGTCGTCAAAAAACATTGATTTCATATTGTCGTACACGTCAGCGGAGCGACTTCCTATTATTTTCAACGTTCCGCATTCAGCGCCCTCGGGACGCTCGGTATTGCTTCTCACCACAAGCACGGGCTTTCCAAGATAGGACGCCTCCTCCTGAACTCCGCCGCTGTCTGTAAGCACGAAGCGACATTTCTTAAGAAGAAAATGAAAGCTTTTAACAGGCAGAGGGTCAGTTAGTATAATGTTCTTTACTCCGTCCAATATCTGAGCAGATAATCTTAAAATTCTTGGGCTTCTGTGTACGGGATAGATAATGCGAACCTGCGGATATTCAATACATAATTTTCGCGCTGCGCGGAATATCTCGCAGATCTCTTCGTCGGAATGCTCTCGTCTGTGCACCGTCATAAGAGCAAATGGCTCATCGGGAGCGGATATAGTGCAAGGGTTGTTATCGAGAAGCAGAGCGTCTATGACCGTGTTTCCCGTAAGAAATATCTTTTCTTTTTTTACCCCCTCGCAAAGCAGATTTTTCACCGCTGTCTCGGTGGGAGCGAAATGAATATCTGCCATTATTGAGATAGCCTTTCGGTTGAACTCCTCGGGATATGGCGAAAATATATCTCCACTTCGAAGTCCCGCCTCAACGTGAGCGACGGGGATCCTTTTGTAGAATGCCGCAAGAGAAGCGGCAAAGGCGGTGGAGGTGTCGCCGTGAACGAGAACACAGTCCGGGGATATATCGTCGAGGATATCGCTAACACCTATAAGCACACGCTCGGTGATATAAGACAGGGTCTGCTCCTGCTTCATAAGTGACAGGTCGTAGTCGGGAATAATATTAAAGCATTCCAGCACCGAGTCAAGCATCTCTCTGTGCTGAGCGGTTATACATATCTTGATTTCAATATCCCTCTCGCTCTTAAGCTTAAGTATCAGCGGTGCAAGCTTTATAGCCTCAGGTCGTGTTCCAAAAACCACTAGTATTTTTTTCATAAGCATCTCCTTGATCTAATTTTTCGAATTCTATTGAAAAAAAGTAAAATATCAATTATAATATAGGTAACGATTAGAATTGATTGGAAGGTATTATGAGAATAATCACCGTAAAAAAGAATGACGCAGGGCAAAGACTTGATAAGTTTTTGAGCAAGGCCGTTAAGGGACTTCCTACGTCTATGATGTATAAGCTTATAAGAACAAAGAAAATAAAGGTCAACAGAAAGAGAACCGAGCAGAAGTATATGCTCTGCGAGGGTGATGAGATCCAGCTCTTTATAAAGGAGGAGTTTTTCGATTCACCTGAGAAGGATATGGGCGCCCTTGAGAGAATTATTCCCAAGCTCAACGTTCTTTATGAGGACGAAAACATAATGCTTCTCAACAAGCGCCCCGGGGTGCTTGTCCACGAGGACAGCGAAGCGGGGGAGAACACGCTTATTATGCACGTGAAGGCATATCTTTGCCAAAAGGGAGAATATTCTCCGTATGACGAGCAGTCCTTTGCCCCTGCGCTCTGCAACCGTATCGACAGAAATACCGGAGGGATAGTTATAGCGGCAAAGAATGCCGAGGCGCTTCGCGTAATGAATGAGAAGATAAAGAACAATATGCTTACAAAGACATACTACTGTCTTGTACACGGCGTTCCTTCTCCTCGTACCGCCGAGCTTCGCGGATATTTGCGAAAGGACAGCAAAAACAATACCGTAGAGGTCAGGGATAATCAGTTCCCGGGTGCTAAGGAGATAATAACCCGCTATCGTGTTGCTAATGCCTTCGGTCGAGAAAAGGCGCTTCTGGAGGTTGATCTGATAACGGGAAGAACACACCAGATAAGAGCTCATATGGCGCATATCGGACATCCGCTGTTGGGTGACGGCAAGTACGGAATCAACCGCGATGAGCGCTCAAAGGGATATAAATATCAGGCGCTTTACGCCTACAAGCTCTACTTCAAAAAGTCTGACGATGAAAGCATTCTTTCTTATCTTGAGGGAAGGACCTTTGCGCTTGACGAGAGCGACATCTGGTTTTTGCAGGACGTAAAATGAGAGAGAAGATAAATTTGATGCAGATTTTGAGTGATCTTGCGTACAGTTATAAGCGTTTTATTTTGTTGGTTTTGAGCGGTGCTTTGACAGGGCTTACGCTTGTCATACCTGCTATTGGATTCATCCAATGGGTAACGCTGATACCCGTAGGAGTAGTTCTTTTAATAAGAGCCACCGACAAAAAAATAAGATTTAGAAGCTTATATGTAGACGGCTTGGCATTCTTTTATTCCTATTATTTAGTTTGCTTCCATTGGTTTACATATCTTTATCCCTTGGACTTTGTTGGCGGAATGACAAAGGGCGGTGCTCTTGCAGTGGTTTTGGTGGCTTGGTTCGGTCTATCACTTTTACAGGCTCTTATGGGGGCGTTAGTGTTTGTGGTGGCAGGAGGAGTGTGCAGATGCTCCCTGTGCGAGAGAATTTCGATATTAAAGCCACTGTTGGTTGCAGGACTTTGGTCTGTTTCTGAGTGGAGCCAGACTATTGGTTGGTGGGGTGTGCCTTGGGGCAGACTGCCCATAGGTCAATCGGAGTACCTGATAGGACTCCAGAACGCTTCGCTGTTCGGCTCGTATTTTGTGACCTTCGTACTTGTCAGCGTCAATATGCTCCTTGCTTTTGCCCTTGTGAAGGCTGAAAAAATAAAGCTTGGCGTTATCCTCGCTGTTGCGCTTGTGGTGTTCCAGTATTCGAGCGGAGCGTTTATGTATCTTTTGAACGACGTTGATGACGGCGAGAAGATAAAAGTGGCGTGTATTCAAGGAAATATCTCGTCGGGGGAAAAATGGAATTCCGATAAGCTAACTAAAATTTTGTCGGTATATGACAAATACACGGCAGAGGCGGCAGCGCAGGGCGCAGAGCTTGTAATATGGCCTGAGACCGCAGTGCCTTATAATCTTGACACGGCTGCCTCGTATTTATCAGAGCAGTTTGCTTATATGGCAAAGACCTATAACGTGTATCTGCTGGTAGGTGCATACGTAAGCGATGGAGAGGGAAGCGACCTTAATTCCTTGATATGCTTCACTCCCGAGGGAGAGAGAATAGATAACGTATATTCCAAGCGCCATTTGGTGCCCTTTGGCGAGTACGTGCCTCTTCGCTCGCTTATCGAGCTTCTGGTGCCTCCTCTTGCAGAGCTTGTGCTAAGCGAGGATGATATCGTAGCAGGAAGTGGAGCGCAGATAATCGAGCTTGACAACGGAATCGCTTTAGGCGGTCTTATCTGCTTTGATTCCATATACGAGGAGCTGCCCCGTGAAAGCGTTAATGCGGGGGCTGAGCTTATATGTCTTTCCACAAACGATTCCTGGTTCAGCGATTCTGCAGCGGTTTATATGCATAACGCTCAGGCTCAGATACGTGCCATCGAGAATGGAAAATACATAGCAAGAGCCGCGAATACAGGTATCTCTACGGTTATAAATTCAAGAGGCGAGGTTATTTCTCAGCTTGATGCTCTGGAGGAAGGGTACGTTATTTGCGACGTATATGCGAATAGCGGAAGAACTCTTTTCAGCATGATCGGAAATTGCTTTGTTTATTTGCTCATAGCCATCTACGGCATACTGATCGTCAGTGATATTTATGAAAAAAACAAGTCAAAGGAGTCATTGGATTGACCCTTTGATTTGTTTAAAATATAGTCATCATATATATTTGAAAGGAGAATTTTACATTATGAAGAAGACTATGAGAATTTTTGTTTTTGCTATGGTAGCTATTATGCTTTGTCTTGCATTTGCTTCCTGTGGCGGACCCAATGCCGATCCCGAAAAGGCTCTTGACGCACTTAAGGAGAACGGAGTAAAGTGGGCTACCAAGGATAGCACCATACAGCCCGCTATATATAGAGCGGCAGGTATCAACGGAGTTGAAACAGTAGTTTCCGGCACCGGTGAGATCGATGGTGAATTCGCGCATATAACCATTCTTTATTTCGAGAATTCAAATTATGCTAAGGAAGAATGGGAAGACATTCTGGAGTATGCAGACGAAGAAAAGAAGGATGACGTAAAGGATTCCGAGTGGGTCTGCAAGAGATCCGGAAAGATGATCTATTTTGGAACAAAGAATGCCATTGAGTCTGCAAAGTAAAAAAATAAAAGCGTTACGGAATTTCCGTAACGCTTTTTTTACTGTTATTTTTTCCAGGTGACAGGTGAGAAGAGCAGAAGCATCGGGAAGAGCTCAAGTCGTCCTGCCAGCATATTGAAGCTTAAAACTATCTTTTCAATGGGAGAAAAGAAAGCAAAGTTCTGTGTAGGGCCTATCTTTTCAAGACCGGGACCTATATTGTTTATAGAGGAAGTAACTGCTGTAAAGCTGGTTATAAGATCGTGATTTCCAAGGCAAATAATTGTAAACGAGGATACGAACAAAAGCATATAGCATATCATATATACGTTTGTGGAGCGCACTACCTCGTGATCAACAGGGCTTTTGTCAATGGTTATCTTCTTGACCTGTTTGGGGTGTATCATAAGATGCAGCTCCTTGGCAGCGCTCTTGAAGAATATGATAAATCTTGATATCTTTATTCCTCCGCCCGTGCTTCCCGCACAAGCGCCGACAAACATAAGCATAACTATAATAGCTCTTGAAAGCTCAGGCCAAGCGTTGAAGTCCACAGTGGCAAATCCGCAGGTGGATATCATCGACAATACGGCAAATGAAACGTGCTTCAGCGCATCACCGATGGATGCAAACAGTCCCCATGTGTTGATAGTTATAACAGCAATAGCCGAAATTACTACGCCTATAAAGCAACGAACCTCGGTTGTAAACGCTTCCTTGAATCTTCTCAAAAGGATGAGATAATAGGATGCAAAGTTGATAGAGAAAAGGAACATAAAGACGGTAACAACTATCTGAGAATAAGACGAAAAGCTTAAAAAGCTGTCGTTCTTTATTCCAAATCCGCCTGTTCCCGCGGTTGAAAAAGATGCGCATATTGCCTCGAATACGTTCATTTCTCCAAAGAGAAGAAGCACGAATTCAACAAGGGTAAGCACGATATAGATAACGTAAAGTAAAAGCGCAGTGGTCTTTACTCTCGGAACAAGTTTGCTGACCGAGGGACCGGGGCTTTCTGCCTTCATTATGTGCATATTGTTGCCGCCGCTGAGAGGAACGAACGCCATAACGAAGACCAGCACTCCCATACCGCCAATCCAGTTGGTAAAGCTTCTCCAAATAAGATTCGACTTGGAAAGCGCTTCTACGTTAGTCAGTATGCTTGATCCGGTGGTGCTGAATCCTGATACGGTCTCAAAGAGCGCATCAATATAAGAGGGGATCTCTCCCGACAAGCAAAAAGGAATTGCTCCAAAGATACTCAATGTTATCCAGGAAAGAGAAACGATAACGAATCCCTCTCTTGAATACAGAGTTCGATTTTCAGGCTTTTTCCAGACGAGCAGCGCTCCGATAAGCAGACATATTCCAATAGATATCAAATATGCAAAAAATGTTTCTTCGGAATATATGATCGCTGTCAGCAGAGGAATCAGCATAAATGCCGCCTCAAACATCAGTATCCAGCCCAGAATATTTTTAATCATTCTGAAATTCATATTTGTGACCTCATTTCAGAATATCGGTAATATCGTGGAGCGCCAGCTGCTTGGAAACAATTATTACGTTGTCGCCGGGGAGGATCATATCCTGACCACGGGGAATAATGACCTTTTTTCCGCGAAGAATGGATGCTACAAGCACGTTTTCCTTGAACTTAAGCTCCATAAGAGGCTTGTTGGTTATCTCGGATTTCTCCTTAACTGCAAACTCTGCCGCCTCAACCTTACCCTTGATAATGTTATAAAGGGTTTCAACGTTGCTGCCGATAGAGCAGGTTTTGGAGCGAGCGTATTGCAGTATCATATCTGCGGTGATGTTTTTAGGGATAATAACACTGTCAAGATCGAGAGGCTTTATTACCTCGTCGAAATCTGTTCTTGCAATTTTTGTAACCAGCTTTCCTTTTCCCACGTTTTTGGCGAAGAGGGAAAGAAGAATGTTTTCCTCGTCCTGATCCATAAGGGCAACGAATGCACCTGCATTTTCAATGCCCTCCTGCATAAGAAGGTCGCGGTCAATGGGGTCGCCATTAATTACGGCGATGTTAGGCTCTTGTGTGCAGAGAGCCTCGCAGAGGCGTTGATCCTCCTCGATTACCTTTACAGATATTCCGCCCTTAGCCTCAAGCATCTCGCAAAGATATTTGGATATCTTTCCACCGCCCGCTATTATAACGTCCTTTACCGAGTGGCGCTTGTGCTTTATCTTTTCAAAGAATGCAGCAGCGCTCTTGGGCGTAGCAATAAGAGTTACAACGTCCTTTGCCTCAAAGGTCAGGTTTCCTTTTGCTATAAATACCTCGTCGCCGCGCTGAACCGTGCATATAAGTACGTCACAGCCAAGGACCGTGGTTATCTCACGAACAGATAGGGAAACGAGAGGGCTGTTATCGGGCACTTTGAACTTAAGAAGCTCAACTCGACCCTTTGCAAAGGTGTCTATTTTTATAGCCGCAGGAAATCGAAGCACGCGCGCTATCTCGGAAGCTGCAGCGTACTCGGGATTTATTACCATAGCCAGACCAAGCTCGTTCTTAAGAAAATCCGCATCGTTACTGTATTCAGGGTCACGAACTCTTGCGATAGTTTCGCAATTACCCGTTTTCTTAGCTACTATACAGCAAAGGAGATTAAGCTCGTCGGAATCGGTCACAGCGATAAGCAGATCGGCATGCTCGATGCCTGCTTCCTTTTGTATCGCAAAGGTAGCTCCGTTTCCAACAACGCCCATAACGTCGCTCTGGTTTGTAACGTTGCGAAGGTTATTAGCATTAATGTCTATTACAGTTATATTGTTTCCTTCTTCAATCAACTGCTCTGTAAGGGTCTGTCCGACCTTTCCGCAGCCTACGATTATAATGTTCATATCTCGTCCTTTCGAATGAAAAATACGTAATATATGGTATATTATACCTCTTTTATAATAAAAAGTCAATATTTACTGAAAAAAGAAACAGCCGAGGTTGCCCTCGGCTAAATTTTATATGCTTGTGTCGGGGAATTGGCTGTTGTAGAGCTTGTGATAGAAGCCCTTCTGCTGGAGAAGCTCCTCGTGGGAGCCCTGCTCGATTATGTTTCCGTCGTTCATAACCAGAATAACGTCGGAGTTCTTTATGGTTGACAGGCGGTGCGCCACAACGAATGCGGTTCGTCCCTCCATAAGTGTTCCAAACGCCTTTTGGATCTTCATCTCGGTTCTTGTATCTATTGAGGAGGTTGCCTCGTCGAGAATGAGTATCTGGGGGCGGCAGAGCATTATTCTTGCTATGCACAAAAGCTGCTTCTGTCCTTGAGAAAGCGAGCCACCGCTCTCGCCAACCTTTGTGGAATATCCGTGGGGAAGCTTTTTGATAAAGCCGTGAGCGTGAGCCGCCTTTGCTGCCGCCACGATTTCGTCGTCGGTAGCATCGGGAGCGCCAAAGGCAATATTATCTCTTATGGTTCCGTCAGACAGCCAGGTGTCCTGCAATACCATTCCGTAGGCGTCGCGCAGAGTCGCTCTGGGAATATCGCGTATGTCCTTACCACCTAGCAATATAGCTCCCTCGTTAACGTCATAAAAGCGCATAAGAAGGTTTATGAGAGTTGTCTTTCCGCAACCCGTGGGACCGACGATCGCCACGTGCTGACCGGGCTTTGCAGTAAAGTTAAAGCTCTTTATAAGAGGCTTTTCGGGGGTGTAGGAGAAGGATATATTCTTAAACTCAATGGTGGAGTCGGTTATATCCCCGTCGGATCTAGCATCGGCGCTTTCGGGCTCAGCCTCGATAAGCTCGAACACTCTTGCAGCGCAAGCCAAAGCATTTTGAAGCTCGGTTACAACACCCGATATCTCGTTAAAGGGCTTTGTATACTGAGTAGAATAGGAGAGGAAGCTTGACAATCTTCCAACGGTTATGGCGGTTCCTCCCGAAATACATATCAGCGCGCCCGAAAGAGCAACCAGCGCATACACCATACTGTTTACAAATCGGGTCGAGGGATTGGTGATAGAGGAGAAGAAGATAGCCTTCAGGGATATCTTTTTCAATCTGTCGTTTATCTCGTCAAAGCGCTCGCCCGCCTTGGTTTCGTAGCCGAATGCCACAACTGTCTTATGGTTGCCTATCATCTCGTCAATAAGAGCGGTCTGCTCGCTTCTTATCTCGGATTGAAGCTTGAACATGGAATAGGTCTTTTTGGCGATAAATGCTGCCACGAAAAGCGACAGAGGAGTCAGCAGTACCACGATAAGAGTAACGGGAACGCTGATGGTAAGCATAAATATAAGCGTACCCGCGATGGTCATTATTCCGCTGAAGAATTGGGTAAAGCCCATCAAAAGTCCATCGGAGAACTGATCTGTGTCCGCAATGATTCTGCTTACGATATCTCCGGAAGGGTGCGAATCCACAAAGGAAACGGGAAGCTTTTGCAATCTCTCAAATGCCTGACGGCGCACGTTCTTTACGATACCATAAACCATACGGTTGTTAAGAACGTTGATTATCCACTGTAAAAGCGATGTGAGGATAATACATATGCCAACGCTTGTAAGGATAGAGGCGATGGCGGGCATATCTACGTTGCCCTTGCCGATCGCAAGGTCGATAGCGTTTCCTATCAGGATAGGAACGTAAAGAGTAAGTCCTACCACAACGGCGGTAAGGATGAGAGAGAGGGCAAATACGATGCGGTAAGCCTTGAGGTATCTCATTACCTTGAAGAATACCGATGCATTTGTGGCAAAGGAGGGCTTGTTGCTTTTAGCCATTATGCCTCACCTCCTTTTGAAAACTGAGTGTGGTATATCTCGCGATAGACCTCACAATTCTCCAAAAGCTCGTCGTGTGTTCCTATTCCGACCGCGCGTCCGTCATCAAGAACTATTATAAGGTCGGCGTGCATTACCGACGAAGCTCTCTGCGATACTATAAACACGGTGGGAGAGTAGTCAAGAGATGCTACGTTCTTGCGAAGAGTTGCTTCGGTGGCGTAGTCAAGAGCAGAGGAGGAGTCGTCAAGGATAAGTATTTGGGGCTTCTTTATAAGTGCGCGGGCAACCGTAAGTCGCTGACGCTGACCACCCGAGAAGTTGCGACCGTCCTGCAGAACCGCCTCGCCCAGCTGGTTGGATTTTTCAAGTATAAAATCCTTGGCGCAGGCAAGCTCAAGCGCTTCCCACATGTCCTCGTCACTTGCATTTTCCTTGCCCCACAAGAGATTGGAGCGCACGGTTCCTGCAAACAGAGTTGCTTTTTGAGGAACTATACCGAACATTTCCTTTCGTTGTTCTGCGGAAAGCAGAGAAGCATTGATTTCGTTAACGAAAATATTGCCCTCGGTGGCGTGATAAAATCCGGGAATAAGGTTCACCAGTGTAGATTTGCCCGAGCCCGTACCGCCGATAATACCAACGGTTTGTCCACTCGTTACCTTGAAGCTAAGACCCTCGATGGCGTTATCGCCCTCGCCGTCCTCACCGTATTTGAAGGATACGTTTTTGAATTCTACTGCCAATTTCTCCTCACCTGCGGTATAGTCAACCATGTGGTCGATATCGGAGGGCAGATCGAATACGTCGGAGATACGCTTTGCGCTGGCTGACGCCTTGTTAAGCGTGATTATAAGGCTCGCAAGCTTGATAAGCTCAACGAGTATCTGGGATATGTAGTTATAAAGAGCAACCAGCTCACCCTGAGAAATATCACCTTCGTTTACGGTCATAGCGCCGTTTCTTATCAGCAGAATTACCGCTATGTTGATTATTACGTAGGTAAGGGGATTCATAAGTGCGGAAATGCGTCCTGCAAATATCTGTATCTTATTGAGGGCAGAATTCTTCTCGCAGAATTCCACTATCTCGTCGTTTTCCTTGTTGAATGCGCGGATAACTCTCGTTCCACTGTAATTTCCTCTGACCTTTGAAACTATTCCGTCAAGCCTTGCCTGCGTTTTTTTGTGCAGAGCGATGCTTATCAGCATAATTCCAAAAACGATAACTGCCAGAACTGCAATTACGGCGAGGAATATCAAGCCGAGCTTTAGGTCTATGAGCATAGCGCAGACCATTGCGCCGAAAACTATAAAGGGAGAGCGCATAAACAGGCGCAGGAACATATTTACTCCCGTTTGTACCGAGTTTATGTCGCTGGTCATTCGGGTTATGAGAGTGGATACTCCCGCCTTGTCTGTCATAGAGTAGCTGAAGCTCTGTATTTTTTCAAAAAGGGCAGAGCGAAGCTTTGCGGCAAATCCCACGGCAGCTCTTGCGGCAAAGAGCTGGGCACAGAGCGCACTTATGACACCGACTATTGCAAGAAGGATCATAAATCCGCACATAAGCCAGATCCATTTGGTGTTGTTCGCATTTATTCCGTTGTCGATGATTACGGTTACCGCAATAGGCACTAAGAGCTCGAATATTGCTTCAAGACATTTGAAAAGCGGGGCTAATATCGACTCCTTGCGGTAGTCCTTAAGAAAGACTAATAGTTTTTTCAAATCATACCTCACGATATAAAACATAAGCCCCAAAGGCTTGGCCTTCGGGGCATTTTTGGTGGAGACAACTGGAATCGAACCAGTGACCTCATGCATGTCAAGCATGCACTCTAACCAGCTGAGCTATGCCTCCATAACGCTAAGTATTATAACACGATTTTCGGGGAATTGCAATACCTTTTCTAAAAATAAATAACATATTTGTTAATAATTTTAATAAGAGAATATTATTAAAGCCATTGACGGTGTGTTCGTTAATATGGTATAATGTATCTGTAAAAATTTACGAGGGAGGAACGCTTATGGATAAGTTTATTTTGCATTCGGAATACAAGCCCACGGGCGATCAGCCCGAGGCGATAGCCAAGCTTACCGAGGGAGTAAATATGGGGCTTAAGAATCAGGTCCTTTTGGGTGTAACAGGCTCGGGTAAGACATTTACTATGGCTAATATAATCGCAAACGCTAATAAGCCTACGCTTGTTTTGGCGCATAATAAGACCCTTGCCGCTCAGCTCTGCTCGGAGTTCAGGGAATTCTTTCCTGAAAACGCCGTAGAGTATTTCGTTTCGTATTACGATTACTATCAGCCTGAGGCTTATATTCCCGGTAAGGATATGTATATCGAAAAGGACGCTATGGTAAATGACGAGATTGATATGCTTCGTCATAGCGCGACCTCGGCTTTGTTTGAAAGAAAGGACGTTATCATAGTTGCCAGCGTTTCCTGTATATACTCCTTGGGTGATCCCGAGGAATATAAGAAGCTTGTTCTTGCTCTGCGTCCGGGTATGGAGATGAGCAGAGACGAGCTTATCAAAAGACTTATAGCCATAAGCTATGACCGTAACGATATTTCTCTTGAAAGAGATAAGTTCAGGGTTCAGGGCGACACGGTGGATCTTGTTACCGCAAATATGAGAGATAAGGCTCTTAGAATCGAATTTTTCGGTGATGAGATAGACAGAATATCCGAGATAAATATAGTGACGGGAGAGGTTCTGCGAGTTTTAACTTATGCGGCTGTATATCCCGCTACTCACTATGCGGTGTCGGATGATAAGAGAGAAAGAGCACTTCGTGAAATAGAACTTGAAATGGTGGAAAGACGAGAGTTCTTCCGTGAACAGGGAAAGCTTATAGAGGCGCAAAGAATAGAGGAGAGGGTAAAATATGACCTTGAGATGCTAAGAGAGGTAGGCTTCTGCTCGGGAGTTGAAAACTATTCAAGAGTTCTCGCAGGACGCCCTGAGGGCTCCACACCTCATACGCTTCTGGATTATTTCCCCGATGATTTTCTCCTCTTTATTGACGAGTCCCACGTTACGCTTCCTCAGGTGAGAGGAATGAGCGGGGGAGATACCGCAAGAAAGAGAAATCTTATTGAGTTTGGCTTTAGACTTCCTTCGGCTTATGACAACAGGCCCCTGTATTTTGAGGAGTTTGAATCAAAGCTTAACCAGACTATATACGTCAGCGCGACCCCCGGCGACTACGAGCAACAGTGCGCCGAGGCTATTGCAGAGCAGATAATACGTCCCACAGGACTTGTTGATCCCGAGATAGAGGTCAGACCCATTGAGGGTCAGGTTGACGACTTGATGGGTGAGATTCGTCTGCGCGTAGAGAAGAATGAGAGAGTGCTTGTCACAACTCTTACGAGAAAAATGGCGGAGGACCTTACCGAATATCTTGAGAAGAACGGCATAAAGGTTAAGTATATCCACTTTAACGTAGATACCCTTGAGCGAATGGAGATAATACGTGATCTCCGTCTTGGCGAGTTTGACGTTCTGGTAGGAATAAACCTGCTTCGAGAGGGGCTTGATATTCCTGAGGTGTCGCTGGTGGCGATACTTGACGCGGATAAGGAGGGATTCCTTAGAGCAGAGCGAAGCCTTATACAGACCATAGGACGAGCGGCAAGAAATGCAAACGGTAAGGTCATAATGTACGCTGATACGGTTACAGGCTCCATGGAGCGCGCTATAAGTGAAACCGAAAGACGTAGGGCCATCCAGACCGAATATAACAGAAAGCACGGAATCGTACCTAAAACGGTAGTAAAGGACATCCGTGACGTTATTGAAATAGGTAAGGCAGAGAAGGGATCTGCAAAGACCGATAAGAAGCTTACCCGTCTTGAGCGTGAGCGCATGATAGAGGAGCTTACCAAGCAGATGAAAGCTGCCTCTGCAAAGCTTGAGTTTGAGCAGGCGGCGTTTATACGCGACAGAATAAAGGAATTGAGAAATCAAAAGTAAGGATGATATAATGGCAAAATCAATAACTATAAAAGGGGCGAGGGTAAATAACCTCAAGAATATAAATCTTGAGATACCGAGAGATAAGCTCGTAGTACTTACTGGACTTTCGGGCTCTGGCAAATCCTCTCTCGCCTTTGATACCATATACGCGGAGGGGCATAGAAGATTCGTTGAATCTCTCTCGTCCTACGCGAGAATGTTCCTCGGTCAGATGGATAAGCCCGAGGTCGATATGATAGAGGGACTTTCTCCTGCTATATCTATCGACCAGAAGACTACCTCGAAGAATCCGCGTTCTACCGTTGGAACGGTTACAGAAATATACGATTATCTCCGCCTTTTGTATGCGAGACTGGGTATTCCTCACTGTCCTATATGTAACAAGGAGATAAGACGTCAGACCGTGGATTCTATTATCGAGAAGATAATGGAGCTTGATGAGGGAGAGCGTTTTATCGTTCTTGCTCCTGTAGTCAGAGCGCAGAAGGGAATGCACGAAAAGGTCTTTGCAAGCGCAAAAAAGAGCGGATACGTGCGTGTGCGTGTTGATGGAAATGTTTACGATCTGTCCGAGGATATAAAGCTTGATAAGAATAAAAAGCACGATATTGAGATAATAGTTGACCGTCTTGTTATGAGAACGGATATTCGTTCAAGACTTGCAGACTCGGTTGAGAACGCTCTGCGCCTTGCAGACGGACATCTGCTTATCGTTACCGTTCCAAGAGGAGAGGGAGAGGCAAGAGAGCTTGAGTTTTCTCAGAGCTACGCCTGTGAAAAGCATAACATTTCCTTTGGTGAGCTGGAGCCGAGAATGTTTTCCTTCAATAACCCTCAGGGCGCTTGTCCTCATTGCGGCGGACTTGGTGACATGAGAAGAATAGCGGTTGACCGACTTATTCCCGACCATAGACTTTCTCTGCGTCAGGGCGCTATTGCTGTAAACGGATTCAAATCGCTTGAAGAGGAAAGCTGGAACGGCCCGTTGTTTATGGCAGTGGGAGAAAGATACGGCTTTGATATGGATACGCCTGTCGAGAAGTTCTCCGAGGAGGCATATAACGTAATACTCTATGGCTCCGGTAGTGAGATATACGATATCGTTCGCTGGTTTGGCGGAGTTGAGCATCATCAAAAGGTGATGTTCGAGGGTATCGTAAAAATGATAGAGAACCGAATGGGACAGAGAGGGACCGAGGACTATTACGAGCAGTTTATCGAGGAAGCCCCCTGTCCTGTTTGTCAGGGCAAACGCCTTTCACCTAACTACCTTGCAGTTACGGTAGGAGATATCAATATCGATGATTTTTGCCGTATGTCGGTGGAATCCGCGCTGGAATTTATTGAGAAGATCGAACTCACCGAGAACGAAAAGATCATTTCGGGAGAGATAATCAAGGAAATAAGAGCAAGGCTCGGCTTCCTTGCAAGTGTAGGCCTTGAATACCTGACTCTTGCCCGTAAGGCGGGAACTCTTTCGGGAGGCGAGGCGCAGAGAATACGTCTTGCTACCCAGATAGGCTCTGCGTTGGTGGGAGTGCTTTATATCCTTGATGAGCCCAGCATAGGTCTGCATCAAAGAGATAATACCAAGCTCATAGAAACGCTCAAGCGTCTTCGCGATATAGGAAACACCGTTATCGTGGTTGAGCATGACGAGGAAACTATGATGGCATCCGACTATCTTATTGATATCGGTCCCGGCGCGGGAATACACGGCGGAGAGGTGGTATCTGCGGGAACTCCCGCGGAGGTTATGAACGATCCCAAATCTATTACGGGCGCATATCTTTCCAGAAGAAAGACTATCTCGGTTCCCGAAACCAGAAGAAGCGGAAGCGGAAAATTCCTGAAGGTCATAGGCGCGTCCGAGCATAATTTAAAGAACGTAGACGTGGATATTCCTCTTGGCTGCTTTGTATGCGTAACAGGCGTGTCGGGTTCTGGTAAATCCTCTCTTGTCAATGGAATTATAAATCCTGTTCTTTCAAGAGAGCTGAATCACGCCATACGTTCCGCAGGTAAATACAAGCGCATCGAGGGAATTTCAGAGCTTGATAAGGTCATCGCCATAGACCAAAGCCCCATTGGAAGAACTCCGCGCTCCAACCCTGCGACCTATACCGGATTGTTTGCCGATATAAGAGATCTCTTTGCCAATACGGCAGACGCCAAGGCTAAGGGATATAAGGCTGGAAGATTCTCCTTTAACGTTCGCGGAGGACGCTGCGAGGCGTGTGAGGGCGACGGAGTAAAGAAGATAGAAATGCATTTTCTTCCCGACGTATACGTTACCTGTGACGTTTGTAAGGGACACCGATATAACAGAGATACTCTTGAGGTGAAATTCAAAGGAAAGAATATTTCCGACGTGCTTAATATGAGCGTAGAGGAAGCGCTTTATTTCTTTGACGGAATTCCAAGGATCAAAAATAAACTCCAGACTTTGTTTGACGTGGGTCTTGGATATGTAAGAATTGGTCAGTCGTCGACCACACTTTCGGGCGGTGAGGCGCAAAGAGTAAAGCTTGCCACCGAGCTTGCTAAGCGTGGAACAGGGAAGACCCTTTATATTCTCGACGAGCCTACTACGGGGCTTCATAGCGACGATATTTCTAAGCTCATTTCCATTTTGCAAAGACTGTGCGATTCGGGAAATACGTTGCTTGTTATTGAGCATAATCTCGACGTTATAAAGACGGCAGATTATATTATAGATCTCGGTCCCGAGGGCGGTGACAGAGGCGGTACGATTATTGCTACGGGCACCCCCGAAGAGGTAGCTATGAATAAAAAATCGTATACAGGTGTGTATTTGAGGGATAAATTGAGTAAAAAGTGATTATTTATTCATAAAAATTGCAAAAAACTATTGACAAATGCATATTTATACTATATAATTCAGTGGTAGCAAAAATTATATCATAATTTTAAGGAGATCATTATGAAAAAAATCATTAGTTTTGCGCTGGTAGCAGCTATGCTTCTTTCCGCAATGTTCATGCTCGCTTCTTGTAACAAGAATGAAAATGTACTGGTTATGGCAACCAATGCAGCATTCCCTCCCTACGAGTACGTTGAGGGTGGCGAGTTTGTAGGTATTGATATTGAAATCGCAACCGAGATCGCAAAGAAGCTCGGCATGGAGCTCAAGATCGAGGACGTTGACTTCGGCGCTATCATCGGTGGCGTTGCAGAAGGCAAGTACGATATGGGTATGGCAGGAATGACCGTTACCGAGACCCGTAAGAAGAGCGTTAATTTCTCTGAGACTTATGCAACCGGTGTTCAGGTAATTATCGTTAAGAACGGCTCCGACATCGCAACTCTTGACGATATATTCGAGTTCAACGCAGACGGTGATCCCGTTGCTCTCAAGAACCCCAACGTTAAGGTTGGCGTTCAGCAGGACACCACCGGAGACATCTACTGCTCCGATGATATCACCAACTGGGGTCTTAACGACGTTGCTGAGGATGGCAGCATTACCACCGACCGTGTAGTTCGCTACAAGACCGGCGCAGAGGCTGTTGAGGCTCTCAAGACCGGTAAGGTTGATATGGTTATCATTGATAACGAGCCTGCAAAGTCCTTCGTTGAGGCTAACAAGGATAACATTCACATTCTTGAGGGCGACAACGAGTACGCTATCGAGGACTACGCGATCTGCGTAGCAAAGGGCAACGATGAGCTTCTTGAGAAGATCAACAATGCTCTCGCTGAGCTTAAGGCTGACGGAACCATCGACAAGATCGTTTCCAAGTATATCAACAGCGGCCTTACAAAGTAAGTCTTAAAATAACTCTTGGGTTATCGCGCACGCGCACGGTAACCCAAGTTTTGACGTATAAAAGAAAGAGGAAGGTATAATGGAGTTTTTTAACGAGCTCAAAGAGAATTTTATACTTAACTTCGTTGAGGACAGCAAGTGGAAATGGCTGGTTGACGGACTTAAGAATACTCTCATAATCACCTTTTTTGCTTTGCTTTTGGGTCTTTTGATAGGTATTGTCGTAGGTATCCTGCGTTCAACCTTTGATAAAAATCAGGAAGTATGGAAAAAGAAGGGTGGAATATTTTACGTATTTTGGTGGATCATAAACGCTATATGTAATCTGTATCTTACCGTAATTCGTGGAACCCCTGTTGTAGTTCAGCTGCTTATCGCATATTTTATAATCTTTGCTTCTTCAAGAAATAGCATTGCAGTAGCGATATTTGCATTCGGACTTAATTCGGGAGCATACGTTGCCGAGATAATCCGCGGAGGAATAATGTCCATCGACAACGGACAGTTTGAGGCGGGAAGATCGCTGGGCTTTAATTACGTTCAGACGATGATATACATAATAATCCCCCAGGTATTCAAGGCAGTTCTGCCTACACTTTGTAACGAGTTTATCGTTCTTATAAAGGAGACCTCGGTAGCGGGCTACGTAGGTATCGTAGATCTTACCAAGGCGGGCGAGCGTATACGCGGAGTTACGTTCTCAGCGTTTATGCCTCTTATAGCGGTAGCGCTTATATATCTTGCTGTTGTTGTAGTATTGACACAGCTTGTAAAAATTCTTGAGAGGAAGTTGCGTAAAAATGAAAGATAATAAAGTGATCATTGAAACAATAGACCTCAAAAAGCATTACAAAGGAGACGAGATAAGAGCGCTCGACGGCGTAAGCCTTAAGATAAATCGCGGTGAGGTGGTAGTAATTATCGGCCCTTCGGGAAGCGGCAAGTCTACCTATCTTCGCTCTCTAAATCTGCTTGAAACACCTACCGACGGTTCCATAATCTTCAATGATGTAAACATTACCGACAGATCTGTAAACATAAACGTACACAGACAGAAGATGGGAATGGTGTTCCAGCACTTTAATCTTTTCCCTCATATGACGGTTTTGAAGAACCTTACGGTAGCTCCTATGAAGCTTCTTAAAATGTCTAAGGCAGATGCAGAGAAGCAGGCGATGGAACTGCTTAGCAGAGTAGGTCTTGAAGACAGAGCAGATTCTTACCCCTCGATGCTTTCAGGTGGTCAGAAGCAGAGAATTGCAATAATCAGAGCGTTAGCTATGCGTCCTGACGTAATGCTCTTTGACGAGCCTACCTCGGCGCTTGACCCTGAAATGGTAGGAGAGGTTCTCGACCTTATGAAGGAGCTTGCCAACGCAGGAATGACCATGGTGGTCGTAACTCACGAGATGGGCTTTGCAAGAGAGGTTGCAGACCGAGTAGTATTTATGGCGGACGGAAAGGTTATTGAGGATCTTCCTCCTAATGAATTCTTCGATAATCCTGAAAATCCCCGTATTCAGCAGTTCTTGCAGAAGGTATTATAAAAAATAAAAGACCGCGAAAGCGGTCTTT
>JAZQVZ010000042.1:0-7155 GCA_045632105.1 Eubacteriales bacterium
GCAGATGGACAAGTCCCTGCCCGAGGCGGCTCTCGACCTTGGCTGTACTCCCTTACAGTCCTTCTTTAAGGTACAGCTTCCCGCTATCCTGCCCGGTGTTTTCACGGGTATGATAATGGCGTTCACAATGTCGCTTGACGACTTCGTTATCAGCTACTTTACCAGCGGTGTGGATTTCCAGACCCTGCCCGTGCTGATATACAGCATGACCAAGAAGAACGTAAAACCCACCATCTACGCTCTTTCCACCATAATCTTCTTTATCATTCTGGTGCTTCTTCTCCTTACCAATCGCGAGAACACTTCGGATGAACGCCTTGAGGCAAAGAGATTAAAGGCTGAAAAGAAGCGCAAGGAAGCAATACTTCGCGCACAGAAGAGTGGCAAGCCCATAAAGGTAAAGCCCGCTCCCACAGAAAAGACCAAGGCTCCTAAAAGAAGGTCTGCAAACTTCACAAAGGTATTGGCGCTTATCTGTGTAGTAGCCGTGATCATCACGCTCTGCGCGGTATTTACCATCTTCTCCGAAGAAACCGTAGTTCTCAACGTTTACAACTGGGGTGAATACATCTCCGACGGCTCGGAGGGCTCTTATGACACAAACCGTGAGTTCGAGCTTTACTGTAAGAACACCCTCGGCCTTAACGTAAGAGTAAACTACATAACCTATACCTCCAACGAGGACCTTTACGCTAAGCTTTCTTCGGGTGCTGTCAGCTATGACGTTATAATCCCCTCTGATTATATGGCAGACCGCTTAAGACAGGAGGGTATGCTCGCAGAGTTGGATTTTGAGAACATTCCTAACTATCAAAACGTAATCTCCGAGGAATTCAAGGGTCTTTATTATGACCCCGATAACAAGTATACGGTTCCCTACACCTACGGTATGGTTGGAATCATCTACGATGCCAACGTAGTAGATGAGGCGGACATCGGCTCCTGGGATCTTATGTGGAACAGCAAGTATGCTAAGAAGATAGTTCAGTTCAATAACTCCCGCGACGCCTTCGGTACGGCTATGTACAAGCTCGGCATCAGCGTAAACACCACCGATGCATCCCTTTGGGAAAAAGCTCTTAACGAGCTCAAGAGTCAGAAGCCTCTGCTCAAGAAGCTTGTTATGGACGAGATATTCAATATGATGGAATCGGGCGAGGCGTCTATCGGCGCTTACTACGCAGGTGACTACCTGACTATGCTTGATAACCAGTCTGGTGACGTAGACCTTCAGTTCTACTACCCCGAGAACACCAACCTCTTTATTGACGCTATGTGTATTCCCACCTGCACTCAAAACAAGTGGCTTGCCGAGCAGTATATCAACTTTATGCTCTCGGATGATGCGGCTATTGCAAATGCGGAATATATCTCCTACGCGTCCCCTCACTCCAACGTTTATAGCAGTGAGATATACAAGGAGGATATGGGCGAGGAGGCTATCGCCGTTCTCTACCCCGAGAATTTCGATTTTGCAGCCACCTACGATGCTAACTGCTACAAAGACCTTCCCAAGTCTGTAAAGGCTCTCCTGAATGAGCTTTGGGGCAGATATTCAACCGAATAAAAAGCAATCCCGAGGCTCTGCCTCGGGAGTTTTGTTATAAATTATTGTACAGCTCTTGCAAAGCTCCTCCAAAAGTGATATAATACGCGTAGTAAAGAGTGAAAGGAAAATGATATGTACCGCGAAATATCAAAACTCATAATATACCGCAACGCGGACAATGGAGGAATTCTTTCCGAGCTTGGAAATATCTTTAAGGATTTCCAATCGGGCACCGACACTCCCGACGGTCTGCGAGCAAGAATATACGCTCAGGTCCGCCGTCTGCTGGAGCTTGCTACCAAGTACGGCTTTGACGAAAATCTCTGGCACAACTATCTTACCTATCTTATAATAAACGACGAAAATCCCTTCAGCCTTACCTACGAAAAGGCAGGCAAGCAGGAGGGTACGGTCAACGGCTTTGCTATAAACGATTTCTGCGTTTTCAAAAAGCTCTTCGACTTTGATTTTGCTCCCATCGAGCAGGCTCTTGACATCAACTGCTTCTCCACCCTTTCAAATTACAGGGCTATTGCAAAGAGAGAGCAGATTTTCAACAAGAACGTCAGCGAAAAGGTACGCGCCCTCTCCAAGCAGATAGCGGCGGCAAAGGACGGCGAGCAGGTATTCGAGGCTGTGGCTGAATTCTACCGCGCCTACGGTGTTGGAAAATTCGGTCTTAACAAGGCGTTCAGAGTGGAGACCGAGGGCGACGGAAGTAATATGAGGATTCGTCCCATCACCAATATGGAGCCCGTGCATCTTTCCGACCTTATCGGCTGTGAGCTTCAGAAGAAGGCTCTTACCGAAAATACCGAGGCGTTTGTTGAAGGGCGCGGAGCCAATAACGTGCTCCTCTACGGTGATAGTGGAACGGGTAAATCTACCAGCATCAAGGCTATCGTAAACCAGTATTACGACAAGGGCCTCAGAATGATCGAGATCTATAAGCACCAGTTCTGCAATCTCTCAAGGGTAATTTCCGAGATCAAGAACAGAAACTATCGCTTCATAATCTATATGGATGACCTTTCCTTTGAGGAGCAGGAGATAGAATACAAGTATCTCAAGGCTATAATCGAGGGCGGCGTTGAGACCAAGCCCGACAACGTGCTTATATACGCTACCTCCAACCGCCGTCATCTTATCAAGGAGACCTGGAACGACAGAAGCGACGTGACCACCAACGGCGATATACACCGCTCAGAAACTATCGAGGAGAAGCTTTCGCTTGTTAACCGCTTTGGTCTGTCTATCGGATATTTTAAGCCCTCTCGCATAGAATTTGACGCTATGGTGCTTGAGCTTGCGGCACGTCACCCTCAGATAAACATGGCGCCCGAGCAGATAGTTGCCGAAGCTCACAAATGGGAGATGCGCAACGGAGGAATTTCGGGACGCACTGCTCAGCAGTTTGTAAACCACCTCTGCGGTCTGCAGAAATAAATAAAAAAGAACCGATAAAATCGGTTCTTTTTTATTTTCTTTTCTTTTCAAAGAATTCACGAAGCAGCGCACGGCACTCATCCTCACAAACACCGCTCTCGATCTTAAAAGCGTGGTTGAAGGGATAGGAATTGAAGTTTATCACGCTTCCGCAACAGCCCGCCAGAGCATCGGATGCTCCAAAGACAACTCGGTCTATTCTTGAATTTATCAACGCCCCCGCGCACATCGGACAGGGCTCGAGAGTAACGTAAAGGCTGCACCCCGAAAGACGCCAGCTTCCACGCTTCTCACACGCCTTCTCTATGGCAAGTATCTCGGCATGCGCCGTGGCGCTTTTGCCGTTCTCACGCAGATTATACGCCTCTGACAGTATCTCTCCGCTGACATCGTCAACCACAAGGGCTCCTACGGGAACCTCGCCAAGCTCGGCAGCCTTGTGGGCAAGCTCCAGAGCCCGCTTCATAAATACAGAGTTATCCATATCATCACCTTCTATGATAAACGTAGAACGCTATCACTGTACGCTCAACACCGCCGTTTTCAAGATCGGGACCTGTCAGAACCACTCCGTCCTTGGACAAAAGCTCCCATATCTTAAGATCGTCGATCTTGCATCTGAACACCACCTTAGCAGAAGCGTAAACGATAAACTCATCGTCGCGGATATTAAGTCCGCCGTTTCTGCCAATGACCTCCTCGACGCCGTCACGCTTCTCGGTAACGTACTTTATGTGCTGACCGCACACGGTCGCCGCCATCTCTCGGCGGTACGCCTTGCTGTCGGGATCGCCGTTCATTCTTATTTTTCTCAAAAGGTTTTTTAATACGCCCATCTCGAATCCTTACTTTTTCAAAATAACGCAGGAATATCCGCCAAGCTCTCCACTATACTCCTTACCGCTGAGAAGATCTGTCCACTTACCTCGGAGCGCAAATTTTGCATCATCCTTGGAAACGTTGGCAACAACTACCACACACTGACCGTCAGCCACTCTCTCGTATGCAAAGAGCGAGCCCTCAGCCTTGAGTATCTTAAATTCACCCGTAGCAAATATCTCAGGATTATCTCTTCTTATCTCACCAAGTCTGCGATAGAAGCCAAGCAGCTTCTTGTTTTCTCTGCCCCAGGGATAGGGGAATCTGCAGAAGGGATCGCGATATCCCTCAAGTCCCGCCTCGTCACCGTAATAAAGCGAGGGAACGCCGTAAACGGTATATTGAATAGCCGCCGCTATCATCATCTTTTTAAGGGCAAGGCTTCTCTGCCTTTCGCTAAGATGCTTCTGCGCCAGAACGCTTCCGTCGGCTATCAGCACCTCGCTACTACCCTTACCCAATACGGTAAGCGCACGCTCGGTATCGTGAGTGCCGAGGATATTCATCAGCGAGTCGCAAACCGCCTTAGGATAGGTGGAATATACGCTCTTAAGAGTATCTGCAAGCACCTTGCTGTCCCCAAGGTTGACGAAATCCAGAATTCCTATTCTCAGCGGATAGTTCATAACGCTGTCAAGCTGTTTTCCGCGCAGATATTTTCTGCGCTTGCCGTAGGATTCCTTTACAACGGCATTCTCCCAGACCTCACCGATAATAACGGCTTCGCCGTTGCTTTCGGTCTTGACCGCGCCGCAGAACTCGTCAAGGAACTTGTCCGACAGCTCGTCCGCAACGTCAAGGCGCCAGCCTGCCACGCCCTGTCTTATATAATGCGCTCCCACGCCGTTCTCTCCTGTAAAGAATCTACGGCAGTCAACGCACTCGTGATTGAGCCTGGGCAATATGTCTATTCCCCACCAGCTCTCATATTCGCCTTCTTTATCCTTGTAGAAATTATACCACTTACGGTAGGGAGATTTCTTATCTCCAAAGGCACCGCCTGTACCATACTCTCCGTAACGGTCGAAATATATACTGTTGTCGCCCGTATGGTTGAAAACTCCGTCAAGAATTATCTTGATATCGTTTTCCTTTGCCTTACGAACCAGCTCGTCAAAGGCAGCCTTGCCTCCGAACATAGAGTCTATCTCGAAATAATTTCCCGTATCGTACTTGTGATTTGAGTACGCCTTAAAAATGGGGTTGAGATATAAAATTCCTACACCCAAGGACTTAAAATAGTCCATTTTCTCTGCCACGCCCCAAAGGTTTCCGCCAAAGAACATATTGTTCTTCAAGGGACCTCCAAGCTTCTCGGCATACTGAGGGATTCCGTTATCCCAATCCTCGTTTATTATAACGTCGTCGCGCTCTCCAACCTCGCCCTGGCCACGGCTGAAGCGGTCAACGAATACCTGATACATTATTCGTCCCTTAAACCAATCGGGAGTCTTAAGGTCCTTCTGATACACCAGCATCGTAAAGCGTCTTCCGGGGCGCCTAGAAAGGCTGAAATCCACGTTATTTTCGGTCACCGTAAAGAGAGTGTCGGTGCCGCGCAAAAAAAGTATCTCATAAAAGAAAAGCCCATCTTCCTCCGTGCCGCAAAGAGCCGCGGTATCCACAGTCAGGCTGTAGATATCGGTTCCAAGTCGGGTATCAACGAAGGAGAAAGGGTAATCGACGTCGCGCTGTCCGTCCTTACAGATGCGCAACACTACTGCCGAAGCGCCGAGTTTTCTCGGCGCTTCGACGGTGAATTCGGGACACTCGCCTATTTGGAAGTTTCCTCTGTCGGATATATCAGCTCCGTCTATTCTCTTTTTGATTATAGGCAAGCAATCCGCCCATTCGGAATTTTTGATAAGCATTTGTGTTCCCTGTCAGTTGTTTTTATTTGTTGTTAAGACGCTTGATGTTCCAGATGTTCTGCGCGTAATCGTTGATAGAACGGTCAGCTGCAAAGAAGCCGGATGCAGCAATGTTAAGAACAGACATTCTGTTCCACTTGGTCTTATCCTGATAGTCGTTTATAGCCTTCTCGTGTACCATACGATAGGACTCGAAATCTGCGAAGCACATATAGGGGTCGGTGATTCCGGGGCCTACGGTCAGGTAATTTGCGATGTCAGCGAAGGATTCGCCTGCAAAGCCTGTCTTGAGAGCGTTAACTATGCGCTGAAGTCTGATGTTGCCGGAGAAGAAGTCACCGCTGTTGTAGCCGCGGCTCCACATATCCTCAACCTCTGCGCTGGTAAGACCGAATATATACATATTGTCCTTACCTGCCTCAGCAAGCATCTCGATGTTTGCGCCGTCGAGAGTACCGATGGTCATAGCACCGTTCATCATAAGCTTCATACAACCGGTTCCGCTTGCCTCCTTACCTGCCATCGAGATCTGTTCACTGATCTCTGCCGCGGGAACGAGAGCCTCTGCCATACTTACGTTGTAGTCCTCAATGAACGCAACAGCAAGCTTCTTGCTGACAACGGGATCCTTTTCGATCTCCTTGCCAAGGCAATAAATAAGGTTGATGATTCTCTTAGCGTGATAGTAACCGGGAGCCGCCTTAGCGCCAAAGAGGAAGCTTATAGGCTGGAAGTCAGCGTTGGGGTTATCCTTAATATCAAGGTAAAGACCTATAATATTGAGCACGTTAAGAAGCTGACGCTTATACTCGTGCAGACGCTTGATCTGTACGTCGAATACAGAGTGGGTGTCGATAAGCTTGCCTGTCTTCTGGTAAAGAAGGTTGGAGAAGTTTATCTTGTTCTGGTGCTTGATCGCTCTTACGCGCTCAAGAACCTCAGCGTTATCTGCATACTTTGCAAAGTTGTTAAGCTCAAGAGGATTGTGACGGTAGCCCGTGCCGATGGTTTCATCAAGCAGACCTGCAAGACCGGGGTTGGAGTAACAGAGCCAACGACGGTGAGCGATACCGTTGGTAACGTTGCAGAACTTTTCGGGATACATAGTATAGAAATCGTGGAAGAGCGACTTGGTAAGGATGTCCGAGTGAAGCTTGGATACGCCGTTTACCGAGTGAGAGCCAACTACACAAAGATTTGCCATACGAACCTGACCGTAACCGATAATGCTCATCTTGGATATCTTGTTCCAGTTTCCGGGGAAAACGCTCCAAGCATCACGGCAGAAGCGCTCGTTGATCTCCTTGATGATGGTGTAGATTCTGGGCAGCTTGAGGCGGAAGATATCCTCGTTCCAGGTCGCAAGAGCCTCGGGCATTACGGTGTGGTTGGTGTAGGAGCAAACCTTGG
>JAZQVZ010000043.1:0-14064 GCA_045632105.1 Eubacteriales bacterium
TTTATGTATTCGGTGTGATCTGCAATGAGATTCTTGCAGGGCGTGGGGGCAAGACACTTGCGACCCGAGCAAACGCCATCGCGAAGCTGCTTTTCGCAGGCGGGATAGCGGAAGTTTGCGGTGGGGCCTCCAACGTCGTGGATGTAACCCTTGAAATCGGGCATTTCGGTTATCTTTTTAGCCTCGGTGACAACGCTTTCAATGCTTCTGGAGCGTACGGTTCTGCCCTGATGGAATGCAAGAGCGCAGAAGTTGCAGGCTCCAAAGCAGCCACGGTTGTGGGTCAGAGAGAAGCGAACCTCCTCGATAGCAGGCACGCCGCCATCCTTCTCATATACAGGATGGTAGGTTCTCATATAGGGCAGAGAGTAAACTCTGTCAAGCTCCTCACGCTCCAGAGGGGGCATAGGAGGATTTTGAACCAATATCTTGTCATCGTATTTCTCTACGATAGCCTTACCGTTTATCGAGTCCTGATTCTTGTACTGAACGCCGAATGCCTCGGCATACTTGCGCTTGTCGGACTTAAGAACGTTATAGTCAAACTCTGCGGCAACGGGATAGTGTATCTTCTCATCAGGACGGCAGAGATATACCGTTCCTCGCACGTCGTGTATCTTCTTTATCGGAACACCCTTGTCAAGAAGTGAAGCAAGACGAAGAAGAATATTCTCGCCCATTCCGTAAGTAAGAATATCGGCGCGGCTGTCCACAAGAATGGAACGGCGGATATTGTCAGACCAATAGTCATAGTGAGCAAAGCGGCGCAGAGACGCCTCAAGACCGCCAATGATTATCGGTACGTCGCCGTATGCCTCGCGTATGCGGTTGCAATAAACGATAGTTGCTCTGTCAGGGCGCTTACCCGCCTTTCCACCGGGGGAATAGTAGTCGGATGAGCGCTTCTTCTTGGCGGCGGTGTAGTGAGCCACCATAGAGTCGATATTTCCCGCAGACACCAAAAAACCAAGTCGGGGTCTGCCAAATCTCTTGAATTCATCACAGCTCTTGTAGTCGGGCTGAGAGAGCATAGCCACGCGGAAGCCCGCCGCCTCAAGCACGCGGGAGATTATAGCCGCGCCAAATGAGGGGTGATCCACGTAGGCGTCACCGCAAACGTATACGAAGTCGGGCCTGTCCCAGCCACGATCCTTCATTTCCTGCGCCGTAATCGGCAAAAATCCGTTAGTCATATAATTGTCCTTTCGGAGAAATATTCTTTTATAATTATAGCAAAAATGCAGAAAAAAGTCAAGAAATAAAAGAAAGGGCGACCAAAGTCGCCCTATGTTTTTATTTTCTTCTCTTATCCACCCCAAATATTTTGCGGAGAATAGGCGCTAAAAAGCTTGGGGTATGTACCAGCACGATTTTCATATATCCACCTCCAATTGTGTTTTCAGTACATTATATGCATTTTGGTTATTGTGTGCTTTAGTTTTTCATAGAATGTAGAAATAAAATCTTGGAGGATGTTATGGGAGCCATTGGCGGAACGGTGAATTTTAAGGGCAAGATAGATTTTTCTCGTCTTGAAAAAATGCGGAAGTCGATGCTTTTGCGAGGCAAGGGAGTGGGGGCGGCGTTTCTTTGTTCGGCTTGCGGAATGTTTTTTAGTCCCATGTCAGAGGAGGACAGGCAACCCTATATTTGTGAGAGAGGAGGAAATCTTTTCTCTCTTTGCATAGAGGGCTCAGGGTTTGACCCGTCGGTTATAATGGAAAAATATTTTGCTCTCGGAGAGGGTGCTTTAGGGCTTTTGGTCGGTTCCTTTTCTCTTGCTTTGTATGACGGTGAGAAAAAACGGCTTATTCTTGCCCGTGACAGGCGTGGAAGCCGCCCTCTCTATTTTCGCCCCTTTGGTGAAGGCTTTATTTTCGCTTCGGAGGCCAAGGCGTTGATGGGAGAGTATATCTCTGTTGACCGAGAGGCTTTGTCCTCTCACATAACATCTCCTATCGGTAGATATGGGGTAGAGGACATTTGCTTTGATATTCTGTCGGTGAGGGCAGGCGAGGCTGTGATAGTTTCTCCCGAGGGAGTTCGCAGGGAATTCTATCGCACACAAAACGGAGAAAATAAGATATATCCGCGCCTATCTCTACGGGCTGAACGGATAAGTATAGACTATCGTTTAGATGCTTCACGAGCGGGGGAATATCTCGGCAACGCTCTTCTTGCCTTTGATTTTCCCCAGTTTGACGTATATATGCCATCTGTGATGGATGCTTTTGAAAAATGCTCGGGCAGGGTGATTTTCGAGGATGCGGTCAGAAGTTATTCTCTCGGCTATGCCTATTGCCGTCAAGATAGGCTTGGCTCGCTTTTTGGCATTTGTGGGTCAGGAATCTATCCGTCGGCAAAGCCCAAATTCGATATAGAGGAGCTTTATGCCTTTGAGCGCGTTCTTTGGGAGAGATGGCATGGCAGAGGGCTTTCAATTGTTCGCAGAGTTTTTGGAAACTGCAAATACGACCGACTTTTTGCCTTTCTTGAGGGAAAAAACAAAAAGCCCGAGGAGGCGGAAAACAGTATCCGCATCCTCGGAATGATTTGTCAGCTTATTGATTGGTCTGAGGTCGAAAGTCTGGTTATCAGCGATAGCCGTGAGAGCTATCCCTACTCTCGACTATAAGCAGAGCGCCCTTTTTAACGGCAATAAATGCGCAGTTTCCAACTATCTCATTGGACACCGCGTACTGATATTTATCGGTGAGCAGAGCGTTTTTGAGGGGATATTTACAGCCGTCTATCTCCACTCCCTTGACCTTCTCGCTTCTTGCGATAAGAGAGATGTACTTATAGCTGCTTCTGAGTATGATAGCGCTGTCGTTTTTTATGTAGCTTACTCGGTTATATCCGTCCGCAATAGTGGCTCTCACGCCCTTGGAATGCAGATCCTCAAGGATAGCAAGGTTTGAGAGAGTATGGTCAAGGCGACCGCTAAGACCACCGATGATAGCTATCTGTCGAGCCCCTCTTTTGAGGGCCTCGGACACGGCAAGCTGTGTGTCGGTGAAGTCCTTCTCTGCGGGAACGGTTATTATCTCTGCATCATTACCCTCAAGCTCTTCGTGCTCGAGAGAATCAAAATCTCCTAACAATATCTGAGGCTTGACGCCAAGGAGCTTTGCATTTTTATATCCCGAATCGGCGGCTATAACTATGTCGCCCTCCTCGGGTCGCTCTGTGATGGCAGAGGGGTCTATCACTCCGCCTGTGTATATAAAAGCCTTCATTTTTCTTCCTTTACCATTTTTTCTTTGCCTTCAGCACGTCGTAAAGCTCGCAGAAGCTTGCGTGACGGGAGGCGGGAATATCTCCGCTCTTGACCGCTTGGATTATAGCGCATCCGTCCTCCTTTGTGTGAGAGCATTTGGTGTATTTACATTCTCCTATGTAGTCGGAGAACTCTCTCATAGTAAGAGGGAGATCCTCCTTTTCAAAGAAGTCAAAACGCTCGAAATCAAGCATAGAGAAGCCGGGTGTGTCGGCTATATATCCGCACTCAAGACTATCCGACAGGGGATAGAGCTCCACCTTTCTGGTGGTGTGACGTCCGCGCTGGATCTTTCTGCTTATCTCAGAGGTCGAGAGAGAAAGCTCGGGGAAGAGGCGGTTGAGAAGCGTGGATTTTCCAATTCCCGACGCTCCTGCAAATGCGGCGGTCTTGCCTACAAGCGCCGTCTTTATGAATTCGTCAATAGGAGCTATATCAATGTTTTTGGCGGCGCTCAGGCGGAATACCGTAAAGCCGCTTTTCTTGTATATTGCCTCTAGTTCCTTCGAATATTCGGGAGCAAGCTCGCATTTCGTGATGACTATTACAGGCTCTATTTTATTGAACTCTGCGATGCAAATAAGCTTGTCGATGGTGGCAAGAATCGGTGTAGGAGCCGCTGCCGCCATAGTTATGAAAAGATAATCGAGATTTGCCATAGGGGGACGTATAAGCGAATTGCTTCTCTCGCATATCTCGTCAATGACAAAATCAGCGTTTTCCTTGCTCTTTTTATCCTTCTGCTCGGTAGTGGGGGATATGATCACGTTGTCACCCGGCAGGGGAGAGATATTATTGTGTCTGAAGGAGCCTCTTGCGCGGCAGTTGACCACAGAGCCAAGCTCCGCTTCGCCGCAGGGCGCAGAAATTACGCGAACCGAATAAAGTCCGCCTACCCCCTGTATTATTTTGCCGTGCATTTTGTTTTCCATATATAGTCCTTTCAGTTATTTAATAGTATGGTCCGCCGCTGAGCGTAAATGATATCTTGCTCCCACTCTCGAGGCTTGTGCCTTCGGCTACGCTTTGCGATATTACCGTGCCTATGGGAAGGCGGGAGCTTGAATATTTGATATCTCCTACCTCAAGCCCCTTTGAGCTGAGGAGCGCAGTTGCCTCGTACTCATTAAGTCCCGATAGGTCGGGGACTGATGAATATCGCACGTGGCTTCCAAGGCTTACCTTTAGCACCACCTTATCTCCCGCAGAAAGCTTGGTACCCTCGGGAAGAGAGGAGAAAAACACTGTACCATAGGGTAGAGTGTCGGAGTATTGCTCGATCACCTGTACCGAAACGCCAAAGCTTTTGAGCTTTAGCTCCACTTCGCGAAGCTGAGAGCCTACCACCTGAGGAAGAGTCATTGTTTCGGGCTCTTGGTTAACAGTAAGGGTGATGTTGATTTTTTCCTTAGCGCCGTAAAGTCTTCTTACCACGCTTGGCAGAGGGCTTTGAGAAATAATGCTTCCTGCGGCTTTGTCGGGGTTTTTCTCGTAAACCAGAGTGTATTCAAAGATATCGGTGGATATCTCCGTAGCTTTTTCTACGTTCATGCTCACAAGATTTGGAATGGTTACTTCCGTGTATCCTGTTCCGCGGCTGAAAAAGAGCGAAAACACCACGATGCTTCCCGACAGTATGCTTACGACCAAGGCACCACATAGAGTGCCTATAAGCGCAGGAATAGAAACTCTTGAGGGCCTTTTGCTTCTTTTTTTCTTTGCGCGCTTGAAAAAGTTCGCAATTCTTTCAAAGAAGAGGGAAAAGCGCCCTCTCTTTTTTTCTTTTGTAACAGATAATTCGCGAGTGCCGATAGGACAAGGAAGCCTTTCCCGATGCAAGCGAAAAGTGTTAGCGCCCTTCAGGCGTAGCGCTTTTCTTTGAGTTTTGTTATGTGCTTTTGTAGCTTTGCGGAATTTGAATTTCATAGGCACCTCTGTAAATTTAATATGTATTACAGAGGCGTCACATCAAATTTGCTTTTCTTCCTCGCGTCGAAGCTGTCCGCAGGATGCGTTGATATCACCACCAAGACGGCGACGCACGGTTGCTCTAATGCCGTTCTTTTCAAGGACGGCGGCAAATTTGCTGATAGCCTGCTTGTCCGACGCTGAAAATCCTGTTTCGGTAACAGGGTTTACGGGTATAAGGTTAACGTGTATCGGGAAACTGTCACGGGCATTCTTTGGACGAAGCTTGCCGTTGAGAAGCTTTGCAAGCTCAAGAGCAGCCGCAGGGCTGTCGTTCTTACCCGAAATCAGGGTGTATTCAAATGAAATTCGTCTGCCTGTGGTGTTGTAATAGCTTCGGCAAGCATCAAGCAGGGAAGCGATATTCCACTTTTTATTTACGGGCATAATAGAGCTTCTCGTTTCGTCATCCGAGGCGTGAAGCGAGATGGAAAGTGTTATGGGGAAGCTTTCCTTTGCAAGCATTCCTATCTTGTCTACCAGACCGCAGGTAGAAAGAGAAATATGGCGGTAGCCTATATTCATTCCGTCCTCACAGCCCACGAGCTTCAGAAAACGAATAACGTTATCGTAGTTATCAAGGGGCTCACCGATGCCCATCATTACTATGTTTGAAATTCTCTCTCCAGTGTCCAGCTGAGCCTTCAGCACCTGACCGAGTATCTCGGAGGAAGAAAGATCACGAACCTTGCCGCCAATGGTAGATGCGCAGAAGGCGCAGCCCATTCGACATCCTACCTGAGAGGATACACAAATAGTATTTCCGTGCTTATATTTCATTACTACGCTTTCCACGCAGTTGCCGTCGGAAAGCTCGAAAAGATATTTCACCGTTCCGTCAAGAGCCGAGATAAGCTTTCTTCTTACGGTGGGGAGATAATAGTAGGAGTTCTCAGCAAGCTTTTGCTTGGTCGCCTTGCCGATGTTGGTCATATCCTCGGGGGATACACCCTTGTGCATCTGTGAGAAAAGCTGCTTTGCGCGATATTTCGGCTCGCCAAGAGATACTATGTATTCCTCAAGCTCCTGTGGGAGCAGAGAGAGAAGGTCTGTCTTTTCCATATATTATAACTGCTTTCTTATAAGTTTTGCCACGAAGAATCCGTCGGTTTCGTGGATATGGGGATAGAGCGTAAGCATTCCGTCGGGAGCGCTTATGCTTCCCACCTGCCAGGGACAGAGTGAGAATTCGGGATGTGTGGACAGGAAACGCTCTACGTTGTTTTGATTTTCCTCGGGTAGGAGCGTGCAGGTGGAGTACACCAGAACACCGCCGTCCTTTACGTATCTGCAAGCGTTTTCAAGGATATCAAGCTGTATCTTCGGCAGAGCGGAAGATTCTTCGGGATCCTTGTAGCGAAGCTCGGGCTTTTTTGCAAGAACTCCAAATCCCGAGCAGGGAACGTCGCAGAGAACTCGGTCTGCCTTGCCCTCAAGCTCGGGAAGAAATCTTCTTCCGTCACATTCCTGTACGTTGATTATGTCTATTCCAAGTCTTTCTGCGCCCGAAAGCACGAGAGAGAGCTTGTTGGCGTGGAGATCAAAGGAGCGCACTACACCTGTGTTTTCCATATTTATTGCCGCTCCAAAGCTTTTTGAACCGGGACAGGAGCAGATATCGAGAAGCGTGTGTCCAGCCTTTGCATCAAGCGCCTGAACACATACCTGTGATGCTTCGTCCTGAACGAAGAACAGACCGTCGTCAAAGCCGAAAAGCTCTCTTACGCTACCCTTGACGTGAAGTCCTACGGGAGAGCTTTCGGTGAAAGTCGAGCCCTCAATCTTGCTTGCAAGCTCCTCACGGGATATCTTAAGAGTGTTTACTCTCAGCGTTGTGTCGGGAGTTCGGTCAAAGCCCTTGAGTATGGCTTCTGCCTCATCCTCGCCAAAGCAATCGATAAATCTCTCTGCCAAAGCCTCGCAAACCGAATATGCCACCGAAAGATAGCTTACAGGGTCGCTTTTTGAGGGAAGGGTGATACCGGGTGCGCGGGTGTATGCTCGCAGTATCGCGTTTACAAAGCCTGCGGTCTTTCTCGTGCAGAGAGATACCGTTTCATTTATAGCCGCGTGTGCGGGAATACGGTCGAGAAATGCGAGCTGGTATATTCCCATGCGGATAGCGGTAAGAACTGCGCTGTCCAGCTCCTTTACAGGGCGGCTGGAAAGACGTGCTATCTGGTAGTCGAGAGTTATTTTTTTCTCGGTAACGCCGTAAAACAGAACAGAAGCCAAGCGCTTGTCCGCATCGCTCATATCACAGCTTTTCAGGGCGTTGTCCAGCGTTATATTAGAATATTGTTTGCTTTTTTCTGCCTTGGTGAGCAGATCGAATGCAAGAGCTCTTGGCGTCATAATTCTCCTTTCAGGCAAAGATATCTCCGATCGAGATATTTCTGCCGCGAATAAAGTCCGAGGCGCTCATACGAGCCTTGCCCTCGGGAAGAACGCGGAGCAGGACTATCGAGCCCTTGGCGCAGGATACTTCTATTCCTTCATCAAGAGAAAGCACCTTTCCAACCTCGTCGTGAACGCGTTCCTCATCGGATATTTTTGCTTCGATCACCTTGAGAAGCTTGCCGTTAGGCGTGTGGGTGAGCGACAGCGGAACAGGGGAAAGACCTCTGATAAGATTGTGAACGGTACGGGCGTCCGCAGAAAAATCTATCAGGCAATCCTCCTTGGTTATCTTCTTTGCATAGGTAGAGAGCGAATCGTCCTGGGGAATGCGAATAGCGCTTCCGTTTTCAAGCATCTCTATTACGTCGATAAGCGTATCGGCACCGAGCGCACCAAGCCCATCGTGTATGTTCTCAAAGTTGTCAGAGTCCTTAATGGGAAGCTCACGCTTAAGAAGCATATCTCCCGTGTCAAGTCCCTCTGCCATATACATTATGGTAATTCCCGTTACCTTTTTACCGTCTATTATGGCTCTCTGCATAGGCGCCGCGCCTCTGTATTCTGGGAGGAGCGAGCCGTGTACGTTTATACAGCCGTATTTCGGGAAGTCAATGACGTTTTTGGGAAGTATCTTTCCGTATGCCGCAACGGCTATGAGATCGGGAGAAAGCTCATCCAGAAGAGAAGCAAATTCTTCACCCTTGAGCGTTTCGGGCTGATATACAGGGATATTCTTTTCAAGCGCATAGACCTTAACGGGAGGAGGCATAAGCGCATATCCGCGTCCCTTGGGCTTGTCGGGCTGAGTGATAACTCCGCATATTTCGTGAGAGGTGCGCTCCGCAAGCGCCTTAAGAGAGAAAAGCGCAAAATCGGGAGTGCCCATAAAAAGAATCTTCATCGTTTACCTCTTAGTTGTTGTCCATTCTTATGGTGCAGTCGATGTAAAGCTTGCCGTCAAGGTGGTCAAGCTCGTGGCAGAATGCCTTTGCGAGAAGTCCGGAGCCGCTCATATCAAAGGTCTCGCCCTTGCGGTTCATAGCGCGTACGGTAACGTGCATGGGACGACGGGTGACGCCCCATCTTCCGGGAATGGACAGACATCCCTCCTCGCTTTCCTGCTGACCGGAAAAGGCGATTATCTTAGGGTTGATAAGCTCTATAAGACCCTCGTCGGGAGTCTCGATAACCACTATTCTGCGAAGCACTCCAACCTGAGGAGCTGCAAGACCTACGCCGTCAGCGGCGCGCATAGTCTCGATCATATCGTCAAGCAGACGGATTATTCTGGGGGTTATTTTATCTACGGGACGGCAGACGGTACGAAGTGTCTCGTCACCTATTTTAACTATTTTAAGCTTTGCCATAGTTTTCTCCTGTTTTTTATCGGTTATGTGTTTTTTAGAGATTTGAGGGATTAAAGTCTATTGAAAGGGTCAGGTCCTTTGAAGTCGCCTTTGAAAAGCTCTTGAGAAGAGTAGAGAACATTGCTCTTGAACGCTTGTTCAAGCGGCACTTTACTACCATTCTCATTCGGTATTTGTTTTCTACCTTATATACGGGTGCCTCGAAGGGACCGTATACTACGAGAGGGAGATCGCTGTATTCCTTTTCTACAAGCTCGGAAAAGTTCTTTGCGAACATCGTAGAAGCCTTCAGCAGCTCCTTTTCAACAGAGGATGTCAGCGTTATCAGCGCAATATCGCAGAAGGGCGGGAACCTGAGCTGACGGCGCAGCCTTATCTCGTTTTTGTAGAAGGTGTCGTAATCCTGCGCGCAGGCAAGACGGATGCACTCGTGATCGGGATTCGAGGTCTGTATTATAGCCTCGCCCTCCTTCTTTGCGCGTCCCGCTCTGCCTATGACCTGTGTCAGCATAGCGAAGGTGCGCTCTGCGGCACGGTAGTCGTCAAGATAAAGCGATGTGTCGGCAAGAAGAACTCCTACAAGTGTTACCGAGGGAAAATCGTGTCCCTTGGTGACCATCTGTGTGCCGAGAAGAACGTCGGCATCTCCCGAGCGGAAGGTTCCGAGAAGCTCCTCGTACGCATTTTTAGTGTTTGTCGTGTCGGTGTCCATTCGAAGTATCCTTGCGCTTGGCATAAGCTCGCCAAGCTCCTGCTCGATGCGCTGTGTTCCGTATCCCATTCGAGCCAGATGCTCGCTTTCGCATTCGGGGCACTTGGTAGGAGTAGGCATTCTTCTTCCGCACCAATGACAGCGAAGCTCACCCTTATCGTAGGAGCTTCCAAAGGTGTGATAGGTCATCGAAACGCTACAGGTGGGGCAGGTGACCGCCTTTCCACAGCTTCGACAGCTGAAGAAATTATTGTATCCTCTTCGATTTATAAAGAGAATCGATTGGTCGCCCATCTCCTTGGTACTCATAAGCTTTTCGCAAAGCAGATCACCCAGAGGGGAGGTCACACCCTTCTGAGCCGCCTTGCGCATATCCACTACGGTAGTTTTAGGGAGCTTTGCTCCGCCGTAGCGGTTGTTAAGGCGAACCAGAGTATATATTCCTTGCTCAGCCTTGTAAAAGCTCTCGAAGGAGGGTGTGGCAGATGCGAGGAGCATTAGCGCGTTGTGCTTTACACAGCGGAAGCGCGCCACGTCCTTTGCGTGATATTTGGGATTTTTATCAGATTTATAAGTATGCTCCTGCTCCTCATCGATTATGATAAGACCGAGATTGGAAAGGGGAGCAAATATAGCAGAGCGGGTGCCGATAACAACGTCGGCTCCGCCGCTTTTTATTCTTCGGTAGGTGTCGAGTCGCTCACCCTCGGAAAGACCCGAATGGATAATGGCAACTCTTTCTCCGTATCGGGAGCAGAATATACCAAGGGTCTGGGGAGTCAGCGATATCTCGGGAAGAAGAACGATAGCGCTTCTTCCTTTTTCTAAAACGTGGTCGATGGTCTTCATCATTACCGAGGTCTTTCCGCTTCCCGTAACGCCGAAAAGCAGAGCTGCCTTAGCCTCGCCGCTGTCGGCAAGTGCGCTAAGGGTATTAAAGGCAGCCTGCTGCTCCTCGTTGAGGATCAGCTCTCGGGCGCCATCGTTTGATATAACAGGCTTCAGTACCTGAAGTCCTCGGTCGATCTCACGGTATTTTCTTTCGAGAATACCCTTGTCGCAAAGAGATTTAAGCTGAGCGTAGGTTACCTCGCATTTCTCCATCAGCTCTTTTTCATCTATGGGCTGCATGTCCTCACGGACAAAACGAGCGAGAACGCCCATTTGAGCAAGCGAGCGCAGACGGTATTCGGTATCTGTACCCTTGCTTACCGCCTCTGCCTGCTCGGGGGAGAGCAGTATATCGTAATAGCTTTCGGTTTTCTTTGCGCTTTCCTTTATTTCAAAATCCTTGACTATAAGTCCTGCCTCGGTAAGCTTTTTCAACGCAGGCTTTGTGGCGGGGCCGAATTTTGTGTTAAGGGTTTCGAGGCTCACTGTGCCTTTCTTTCGTATGTGATTGCATATAAAAAGAGTAGCGGAATCAAGGCCGTGCTCATTGCTCGGCTCTACGTCGGTGGCTCTGTACACCTCGTAGGGACGTGTGAGCGCCGCTGAGGGTATCATGCTTTTGACCACGTCTCCCACAGAGCAGAGGGTCTGCTCCTTAACAAAGAGACAAAGCTCTCGCATTTCATCGGAAAGCGAAAGGCTCCTTTCGCAAAGTGAGATGATAGGCTTACACTTCACGTTTTCCTTGTCGGGAAAATCTTTAAGGGAGATCACCAAAGCAATCTCCCTTTTGTTAGAATTTCCGAAGGGAACGGTGACAAAATCTCCGGGACGTATCTGGCCTCGGAGCTCAGGTGGGATAAAATAGTCAAAATCGTTATCTATATGATACGGACTTTTCAATATATGAAGCCCTGCATATTCTGACATATTATCCCTCCGTTCCTACGGTATTTATTTTCTTGAAATTATTCAGCTTAGTTCTCGGAAACGGCCTCAGCAACGGTCTGTTCAACGTCCTCGCAACGAACCATTCTGTATTCGCCGCTGTGGATACGGGAAATAGCGTTCTTTACAGCCTTCTCGTCGCGGTATTCCTTGTTTATCATCTTTATAAGGTTGCGGTCGGTTTCCTTGTTGCCGGTAGCAGCCTTCTCAGCAGCCTCGCGCTGCTTTACGTATTCGTTGGTTATGATGCGTGCGCACTTTGCGGTAGCCAAAGCAAGCTCGTAGCGGTTGAATTCGTCTTTTGTGAGTTCAGTAATAGTAGGGTAAAGCATCTTTTTCTCCTTAAGCTTTTTAATAGGTTTATTAGTTTATTCCGAAAGGAATTTTTGAATTATGTTGTCATTTCTCTTCATAGATGCTTTTTCAGCCTCTACGATGGCGAGTATCTGCGCCGCCGCTTCCTTGTCACGGCCGTCGTGGTTGTATACCACGTAATCATAGCAGGGTGCGAAGGAGATCTCCTCCTTGGCTCTTGCCAGACGCTCAAGTATCTTATCCTCGGTTTCGGTGCCGCGAGAGCGCAAGCGCTGCTCCTGTACCGAATGGGAAGGGGGGAGGAGAAGCACGAGAACTGCTTCTGGATATTTAGCCTTCACGTTTCTTGCGCCCTCGACCTCTATTTCAAGAAGCAGATTTTTTCCAGATGCAAGCACTGCCTCGGCTTCCTTCTTGGGAGTGCCGTAGTAGTTGCCGCAGTATTCGGTGTATTCGAGCATATCGCCCGATTCTATTCTGCTTTTGAATTCGTCCTTGGTTATGTAATGATAATTCACGCCGTCAACCTCTCCGGGACGGGGAGCGCGTGTTGTGGCAGATACCGAGAAGCAGTAATCGCCTGTGGCGATAAGGTGCGCGTTTACCGTACCCTTTCCGCTGCCTGCGGGACCCGATACCACTATCATAAGTCCTTTATTCATCATTTGCCGTGTCCCTCCTGCTTATTCGGGCTCTTCTTCGTCGTCACTTTCGCTTACAAGACGGTTAGCGATGGTTTCGGACTGGATGGCGCTGAGAATGATATGCTCACTGTCGGTTATAATGACCGATCTTGTTCTGCGTCCGCAGGAAACGTCTATAACTCTGCCGCTATCCTTTGCATCCTGCATCAATCTCTTGATGGGAGCGGAGTCGGGGCTGACGATTGTTATGATGCGGTCGGCGGCAACCATGTTGCCGAATCCGATGTTTATGAATTTCATAGTCTTCTCCAATCTGACGGGGTATTACTCAATGTTCTGGATCTGCTCTCTTATCTTTTCAAGCTCGCACTTGATATCCACTACCATTTTTGCGATAGAGGAATTCTGGCACTTGGAGCCAATGGTGTTGGTCTCGCGGTTCATCTCCTGAACCAGGAAATCAAGCTTTCTTCCAGCAGGCTCGTCGGATGCAAGTATATCGCCAAAGCCGTCGAAGTGAGATGCAAGACGAACAAGCTCCTCGTCGATAGCCACTCTGTCGGCAAATATAGCGCACTCGGTGAGTATGCGGCTCTCATCGAATACTATTCGGTTGTCCGAAAGCATATCGCGAAGCTTATTCTCGAGCTTTGCTCTGTATTCGGTCACGTCGGTAGAGGAGAGAGCTTCTATCTTCTTAACCAGCTGACGAATGTTATCCACCTTGGATACAAGGTCACGCTGAATGTTCTCGCCTTCTCTGACACGTCCTGCGATGAACTTCTCAAGAGCCTCGTCAAGGACCACCTTAACGTCGTTCCATTCCTTGTCAGTATCGTCGTCGGACTTGCGGATGACGAATATATCGTGGTTCTGAGCCACGCGCATAACGCTTATATCGTCCTTCAGGGAGAACTTCTCTCCAAGGGAGCGAAGAGCGTTGATGTACGCCTGAGTATATCCCTCGTCGATGCTTATTTCGGGAATGGGGGAGTCGATAACGTCGATACCGATGTAAACGTCTACCTTTCCACGGGATACAGATCTTGACTGAAGATGGGGCTTAACTTTTTCTTCGAGGAAGGAGAAGGAGCGGGGGAGCTTGACCGAGCAGTCGAAGAATCGGTTGTTAACCGAGCGTATCTCGACAGTGATGTCCTTGCCGCCTACCGTTTTTCTTGCTCTTCCAAAGGCTGTCATGCTTTTTATCATAAAACTTCCTTTCCAGCGGAAAGCTACAAAATTACAAATAATATTATATATATTATAAACTTTTTTTATGTTCTTGTCAATGCGATTTAGCAATTTTGAGCTATTCTTTACAATATTTTCTTAAAAAGATGCGATGCTTTTGACAATTTAACAACAAAAAATCCGCCTTTTTTACAGAGAGCAGAAAAAAGTTAGAAAGTTTGAAAGAAAATGTGAAAAAACTCTTGAAATTTAGAGAAATATGAGGTATAATGATTGCGTGTGAAAAATGAATTACTTTTTGGAGGTAAATACAAAATGGTAGTAGCAGGCGATTTTAAGAACGGT
>JAZQVZ010000044.1:0-6927 GCA_045632105.1 Eubacteriales bacterium
GGACGGCAAGAACGTAAGCAAGTACCACCCCGAGCTTCCCTTGGAGATCTGCAACATCGTAAAGTGCCAGAACCCCAGATGTATCACCTCCATCGAGCAGGAGCTTCCCCACGTGTTCAAGCTCACCGACGCAGAGACCCGTACCTACCGTTGCATCTACTGCGAAAGCGGAGCAAAGCATAACTGAGGTTAGCTTTGGATCGATTTTGCCACCTTTTTGCAAAAAGGTGGCGCCAAAAAATCTCAAGAATTTTTATAACGCACTACGACAAACGTGGTGCGTTATTTTTTGTAGGGGGCGACTTTCCCGAAAGAAAGGTGTAAAAGGCCTAACACCAACTAACTTCACCATAAATGTATATAATATTGAAGAAAACTTGCAAACATTCACAAAATGTTTATAATTTTATGATATAATGTACTTTGTATATTAGTCCTTTTATATACCTTTGAAAATTCACAGGAAAGGAATTCCTCATTATGATAAAAATTGAGCATCTCGTGAAAAATTACGGCTCTAATTGCGCTGTTGACGACATCAGCTTTGAGATAAAAAAGGGTGAGATCGTCGGCTTCCTGGGCCCCAACGGCGCAGGTAAGAGTACCACTATGAATATTCTCACGGGCTATCTTTCTTCCACCACTGGTATCGTGGAGGTAGCAGGTCTTAACGTGCTGGACAACCCCCTTGAGGCGAAGAAGCACATCGGCTATCTGCCCGAGCAGCCCCCTCTCTATCTCGATATGACCGTGGAAGAATACCTTATATTCAACTATAACCTTAAGGGCTGTACCCTCAACCGCACCAAGCACCTTGAGGAGATCTGCGACGTGGTCAAGATCCGCGACGTATACAAGCGCCTTATCCGCAATCTCTCCAAGGGCTACCGTCAGAGAGTAGGTATTGCGCAGGCTCTTATCGGCAACCCCGAGATCATTATTTTCGACGAGCCTACCGTAGGGCTTGACCCCAAGCAGATAATCGAGGTCAGAAACCTGCTCCGTAATCTCGGCCGCGACCACACCGTCATTCTCTCCACCCACATTCTTCAGGAGGTCCAGGCGGTCTGCGACAGGATCATTATCATCAACAAGGGTAAGATCGTTGCCGACGAGCTTACCGAGAACATAACCCGCGCCGTTGAGAGCAACCGCCGCTTCCAGCTGAAGATCTGCGGTCCTCAGAAGGAGGTCCTCAATATGCTTCGCCAGAAGCCCGGCATTATTCACGCCGAGCTGCTCCCCGGACGCGACGGCGACGCCTACTCCTACACTATCGAGTGTGACCACGGCGTAGACATCCGCAAGAGCCTTTTCTACACTCTTGCAGAAAAGAACTGGCCTCTTATCGGTATGGAGGCTATGGGTATGAGCCTTGAGGACATCTTCGTGGCTATCGTTGACCAGTCGGCGGAGCGCGGCAGACGCTACGAGCGTTCTACCCAGAAGAGCGTCCGCAGACCCCGTCAGGAGCAGGAGATCGCAAAAACTATCACCGACAAGAAAACAAGCGCTGAGAACGGCGGCTACTCCGCCCTCTTCGGCGACGACGAATAAGGAGGATAAAAATGTTTGCCATATTCAAAAAAGAGCTGCGTTCCTACTTTTTGAACGCCGTTGGCTACGTATTCGTGGGAATATTTATGGCTATATCGGCGCTTCTGTGCTGCTATACCACTCTGGTTTCCCAGACCTACGACACCACGTCCTATTTCTCCTTTATGATATTCTCCTTCATCGTGCTTATCCCCCTGCTTACGATGAAGCTCTTCGCTGAAGAAAAGAAGCTCCGCACCGAGCAGCTTCTGCTGACCGCCCCCGTTTCTATCTGGGGTATGGTGCTTGGCAAGTTCCTTGCGGCGTTCACCCTCTTTTCGGCGACCATCCTCGCGTCCTGCATAAACTTCCTGCCCCTTGCGGCGTATGCTAACGTCGAGGGCATCAGCGACGCGTACGACGCGCCCGTAGGCCCCGTGTTCTCCATAATCGTGGCAAGCACCGTCGGTCTTATACTTATCGGCGCGGCGTTTATCGCAATCGGTATGTTCATCTCCTCGCTGACCGAAAACCAGCTGGCGGCGGCTATCATTACCACCGCTATCATCGTTGGAATGCTGGTTCTTAACATAGTTAACAACTACATCGAGAGCTATCCCATCCGCTTTGTGATAAGCCTCTTCAGCTTTATGTCCAGATTCTCATACTTCTCCGCAGGTATGCTTGACCCCGCAGCCCTTTTGTACTATCTGTCGGTAGCAGGTGTGTTCCTGCTGCTTACGGTGCGCGTTTACGACAAGCGCCGTTGGAGCTGATCATTCAGAGAAAGGAACACGAAAATGAAAATTAAAGCATCAACAGGCCGCAAGCTCCGTTACGGCGGAACCTCGCTGGCTCTCACCGCGCTTATAATCGCGGCTGTAATAATAGTCAACGTGATCTTCTCTCTCTTCGTGCAGAGATTTACCCTTTACGTTGACCTGACCCCCGAGCTGAAATTCACTATCTCCGACGAGTGCTACGACATTATCGGCAAGACCGATGCCGGCGACGGCGTGGACTCCCCCGTTGAGATGGTAGAAAAGTTCAGAGCGGAAAACAAGGCGTACAATGAGGCAAACGGCCTCAAGGAGGGCGACAAGGGATACAAGGACGAGAACGTGAAAATAAACATCCTCTTCCTTATGGACAAGGACCTTCTCCAGAACGACGAGACCACCAACTACGTCGTGGTAAACGCCGAGGAGATACGCTCCAAGTACCCCGACTACGTTACGACCGAATACGTTGACGCCTCTCTCCACCCCTCTCGCTTCAAGAAATATCTCTCCACCAACACCGAGAGCATCGAGACCGAGAGCGTTATCGTCGAGTGCGGAAGCGAATTCAGAATAAAGACTCTGCGCAGCTTCTTCATCTTCCAGGACGCCGAGACCCCCATTGCATACAACGGCGAGAAGGCGTTTGCATCCTCGATCCTGGCGGTAACCAGAGCAGAATCCCCCGTAGCCTGCTACACCACGGGACACGGCGAGGACTTCCCCGTTGCCGAGGACGGTACCGTTCCCTTCATCACCTCTCTTGAGGATGCGGGATACGAGGTCCGCGCTATCGACCTCTCCCGTGACGAGATCCCCGAGGAGTGCAGACTTATGGTCATCTTTGACCCTAAGAACGACTTCCTCTCCGAGAAGGACGGAACCACCGAGGTTGACGAGCTGACGAAGCTTGACTACTTCCTTGACGACAAGAACTCGCTTATGGTATTTATGGACCCCGAGAAGGTTGGCGCGCCTCTGCCCAATCTTGAGGAGTTCCTTGAGGAGTGGGGACTTGCATTCAGACGCGATTCTGTAAGCGACAGCCCCTACATGATCTCCGAGAACAGCGGAAACACCATTCTCGGCGACAGAACGGCTATCGTTGGAACATACGCAAGCAACGAGCTTGCAAACGGCTTTATGTCGGGTATGCTCAACCGCACCACTGCTCCCAAGGTGGTATTCCCCGGAGCGGCGGCTCTCACTCAGCCCTCGGGCTATGAGAGAAAGCTCATCGACGAAACCGACGACGAGGGCAAGAAGACAGGCAACAGCTTCTATATCTCCACCAACGGACGTCGCACCGTTTACGATCTCTTTACCTCCAGCTCCTCTGCGGTAGCAAACGTGAACGGAGTAGAAATGGCGGCGGCTACTGCCTCCAATCCTTTCCCCATTATGTCAGTGTCGGTTGACAGCACCTTCGTTCAGGAGGGCAACACCTCACAGGGATACTATGATTCCGCGTACGTAATTCTCTGCGGAACCACCGAGTTCGCAAGCGAGAAATACCTCAAGTCCAACACCTACGGAAACGCTGACCTTATGCTCTCCACCTGCGAGAGGATCGGACGCGAGCCCGTGGCTGTGGGTCTTAAGTATAAGGAATTCGCAAACTACACCATTGAAACTATCACCTCCGAGGCGGCAACCGCCTACACCGCTATATTCACCGTAGCGCCTCTCTTCATCGCCCTCTGCGTTGGAGTAGTCGTGCTGGTTAGGAGAAAGAACAGATGATAGAATCAAGAGAGCAAAGAAGAAGAACCACCCTGCTCCACAGGCGTAAGGTTGCTATCGTGGCTTCTCTTATCATAGTGGCTATACTTGCAGGGTCGCTGTGGTTCATCTACGATTACTTCAGCTCGGTCTATATCTTCCACGACGCCAACTACGGCAGCGAGGAAAACGGCGACCGCTCTGAGTACTATATTGTCAAGGTAAACGGAAGCTTCGCTATGTACTACGACAAGGAGGGTAAGTCGCTTCTTAAGACCACCTCTCCTCCCGGAGTGTCATACGACCTCTTCGTTACCGACATTGGAACTACCGTACAGGTAGACCCCGCTACGGGTGACATCAAGGTAAGGACCATTCCCGTAAGCTATCACGATAACGAGTACATCGAGGGCGAGTACCTCTCGCTCTTCGAGGGAATCGACGTTATAGACGTTATGGAGATCGAGGTCCACAACCCCCTTGGCGAATACTCTATATACAGAGTTGCGGAAAACCTTGAGAACAGCTCCTCGGACATCGACGTTGATAACTTCGTTATCAAGAACGCGCCTCTCACCGCAACCAACACCGAATTCCTCTCCTACGCCCTCTACTATGCGGGTAACGTAATGGTAAGCGAAAGACTTACCCACAGGGACGGAACCACGGTCACAAGCAAGGACGTGTCCTTCGCTGAGTACGGTCTTGTGGCAGAGACCCGCATAGACGCCGACGGCAACGAGTATGAGTACACCCCCTCCTACTACGTGGTTACCACCAAGAAGGGTGAGCAGTACAAGATCATCATCGGCGACAAGCTTATCGACGGAAGCGGATACTATATCCAGTGTCAGGATAAGAACGGCGAGCTTCGTGACGCCGTCTATCTCTACACTCCCCCCGATAACACCGAGATAAACGGAACGAACTTTGAGAACACCATTATGGGCCCCGCTAAGAACTTCCTTTCCGCGTCGGTGGTCTATCCCGTGTCCTCGACAGAATATTACGACGTTATCGACTTCACCATCAAGAGCAAAAAGGACGGGATCCTTAGTGAGATAGTCAAGTTCTCCTACGTTGATCTTGAGGACAGAACGGGCACGGTCATGGGTATTCACCCCTACGTGTTCGCAGACGATTCTTACAGCTCATATCACCCCAACTACGATAACATCGACAAAGCTCTGCTGGATCTTATGGATCCCACCATCACCGATATCAAGGTCATAGCTCCTACCGACGCCCAGAAGGCTGAGTACGGGCTTATGAGCCCCTCGGTGGACGAGAACGGCAACGTGACCTATTACTACGATTCCGAGCATACCATAAGCTTCAGACGCTACCTCACCGACGAGGAGAGCGGAGAGAAGCTGGCTATCGTGCAGACCGTCTACGTGTCGAAGAAGACCGATGACGGAACCTATTACACCTACACCGAGGTAAGCTTCCCCACGGCGACCGACGACTCGCCCTACACGGGCTTTAAGATCAATATGATCTGCGAGGTATCGGAGAGCACTATGGGATTCGTTGACTGGGAGCCCGACGATTGGGTATACCCCACCTTTATGCAGATCTCGCTCGACTATATGGACAAGCTGGAGCTTATCTGGAACGATTACAGCGCGTCTATCACTACCAATAATTATAAGGTAGATGACACCGCCGTATTCTCCGTCACACTGACCGATACCAAGGACTACGCCGAAAATGCTCTTACCACCTTCGGCGCGCTGAACTTCAAGGACAACGGTGGCAATACCTGGATAATCACCCCCCAGAGAATTACCGTTTACTCCCCCGACGGCGAGGAGCTTCGCCCTCAGTCGCTCCACTTTGAGTATAACGCTCTCGGCGAGCAGGTCCACGTAATGGATAACTTTACCGTCACCGCCGACGGCTCTAAGGTCTATATCGACAAGGATCACGTTTCGGTGGTACACCCCAACGGCAAGTCCGAGAAGATCCTCAGATATCACACTAAGATATTCCAGAAGATGTTCGCGGGAATCAATTCCATGAGCATCGTTGACTCCTACTCGCTGAGCGCAGAGGAAGAACAGGCGCTGATAAACGATCCCGAGAAGCACCTGCTGACTATTAAGATCACCGATAACGAGGGTACGACCAAGACCTATTCCTTCTATACGCTGACTAATAGAAAGGCGTATGTCGTTGTTGACGGAATCGGAGGCTTCTATCTCCAGACTAAGTCGCTGACAAAGCTGCAAAACGACCTTCAGAAGTTCCTTAACGGCGTTGACATCGACATGGACTCGATAGATTGAGTTAGTTTGTGTTAAGTTTTTCGTCCTTTTCTTTCGAGAAAAGGACCAAAAGAACTTGAAGAAGGAAAAATATAACGCTCTACGGAAACGTGGAGCGTTATTTTTTGTTGGTAGTTTTGTAGGGTGCCACGTCCTCGGCGCACCGTTTGAAGTTGCACAAACTTATTTTATGGGTCATCCTGAGCGCAGTCGAACTTTTGGATGAAGGAGGAACGAGTTCATCCAAAAGCAAGAGCCGTAAGGCTCGCAGGGATCTACAAAAAGACTTTGTTATCCTACGGAACATAACGTAACTCTTAAGGAGATCCCGTCGCTTCGCTCCGCCCTTGCTACGCTGACCCGCTCGCAAGGGTTCGACTTCACGGCGGTTTATAGAAACTACGCTCGTATTACCAATATCTCGCCGCTCCGCTCAGGATGACGCTATAAAATGACTTATGCAACAAAGTCAATAAGAGCCTTCTCCCGTGGAGAAGGTGGCGCGACGAAGGAGCGACGGATGAGGAGAACGGGCTAAGATATTTTCAAAAGCAGAGCGTTACACAGCAAACACCAACCTTCTCCTCATCCACCGCAAGCGGTCCCCCTTCCCCAAAGGG
>JAZQVZ010000045.1:0-7844 GCA_045632105.1 Eubacteriales bacterium
GTTGCAAAGGTTGGTCACATCGGTCTTTACCGTGACCCCGAGACCCACAAGCCCGTTGAGTATTACAGCAAGCTTCCCACCGACATTGAGAAGCGCACCGTAATTCTCGTTGACCCTATGCTTGCAACAGGCGGCTCGGCGTGTGACGCGCTGACCATGCTCAAGAACAAGGGCTGCAAGAACATTAAGTTTATGTGCCTTGTTGCTGCTCCCGAGGGCGTTAAGGCTGTTCAGGAGAAGCACCCCGACATTGATATCTACACCGCCGCTCTCGACGAGTGCCTTAACGATCACGATTACATCGTTCCCGGCCTTGGCGACGCAGGCGACAGAATCTTTGGAACCATCTAAATATAAAAAGGACGAGAGCTTTCTCGTCCTTTTTCTTTTGTAAAATCAAGTCTTCTCTTGTAGAGAAGGAGCGACGGATGAGTAGAAGGGGCTAAGATGTTTTCAAAAGCAGAGCGTTACATAGCAAGCACCCGCTTTCTCCTCATCCACCGCGCGCGGTCCCCCTTCCCCATGGGGGAAGGCAGAATTAAAGCGAGCCGCAAACGCGGCTCGCTAAAATTGTTTTATTCAACATCCCAAACCGTAGGCACACCGTCAACGTAGCGCCAATAACGATAATAGGTATCAGTAGGCTTGGTGGCGGAGTAATAATAACGGGAAGCTCCTGATAACTTATAATTAAAGTTACCTATGTTAATCTCACACCAATCCTCATAGGTGCCCATATAATATATACTTGTAAGGCTAGTGCAACTATTATTGAATGCCGACTCACCAATGCTCGTCACGCTATCGGGAATTACTATGCTTGTAAGGTTAGAGCAATATAGGAATGCAGAAGAGCCAATGCTGGTCAGCTGGCTATCCTCACCAAAGGTAACACTTGTAAGATTAGAGCAATAATAGAATGCAGAAGAGCCAATGCTCGTCACACTGTCAGGAATATCAATGCTTGTAAGGTTAGAGCAATTATAGAATGCCGCATTGCCAATGCTCGTCACTCCGTCGGGAATCGTAATGCTACCAAGTCTTTCGCAACCACTAAACACATAGCTACCGATAACCTTCGTATCTTCATGAATCTGATAGGTGCTCAAATTTTTATTTGTAATTGAATATAAGAAATAATAAGGATTTTCACCCGAACCAATATATTTACCAAATTCATACTCTGTAAAGAGAGAATCGTTACAACCATAGAATACCTTATAGCCTATGCTCGTCACACTGTCGGGAATATCAATGCTTGTAAGGCTATAGCAATCCTGAAATGCATAATCGCTAATGCTCGTCAGCTGGCTATCCTCACCAAAGGTAACACTTGTAAGATTAGAGCAATACTGGAATGCATAATCGCCTATGCTCGTCACACTGTCAGAAATATCAATGCTTGTAAGACTAGAGCAAGAACTGAATGCCTGGTAACCAATGCTGGTCAGTTTACTATCCTTGCCAAAGGTAACACTTGTAAGATTAGAGCAATACTGGAATGCAGAAGAGCCTATGCTCGTCACACTATCGGGAATAACTACGGACACAATATTGTCCTGATTTTTAAACGCTGCGCTATAAATGGTTTTTACGGGAAGTCCGTTATATTCATCGGCTATCTTGATCTTAGTCGCTGTTCCGCTATATCCTATTACCTCGGCATAAGTACCGTCGGCAGAAAGGTCATAAACGATTCCCTCGGTAGGCTGAACGCTGGGGTCGCAGACCATGCAGATGCCTTCCTCATCGTCTATTACGTGACCTTCCTTGTTCTTCTCGTCGCCACATACCAAGCACTCTACCCAGTGATAGTCACCGTCAGAGGAATAACTATCCTTATACTTGTGGTCACTCTTGGGAGTTTCGTTACAAATCTCTTCCTTACCGCAGGAGGTACAAGTCTTTGTATCATATCCCGTATCCTGACAAGTAGGATCGGTGGTTACGGTGTTCCACGTATGGTCGGCATATTTGCCATCCTTCCACTCTATATCTGCGCAATCCGAGCATACTCGATAATAGAGCTTCTTTTCGCAGTCGGTTTCGTCCTCGTTGTAAAGCTCCCACGCGCTAAAGGAATGGTCATTGCTCGTAACCGCGTATTCGGTCTTAACGCCGTTAACTACAACGTATCCGTCCTCGACTGTAATAACAGGAGCGGTATAAACCTTATGCTCGGTCTCGACGCCGTTAACTACAACGTATCCGTCTTTAACCGTGATAATAGGATCAGTATAAACCTTATGCTCGGTCTTTACTCCGTTAACCACAAGGTAGCCGTTTTTAACCGTAACAACATCATTAGTGTCGACCTTGTATTCGGTCATGGCTCCGTTAACTACAACGTATCCGTCCTCGACCGTAATAACAGGATCGGTATAAATTTCATACTCGGTCTTAACACCGTTAACAACGAGATAGCCGTCCTCGACTGTGACGGTCATAGCTTCTACGCCTATGTCGAATCCGCCGTCAAGCTCTATCTTTTCTGTTGTTTTTGCGTCGGTTTCCTTGCCTGTGGGTATCTCTCCTATTTCACAAGCCACAAATGCCATTGCTAAGAGCAGGAATATCGAACAGACAACCAAAATTTGCTTCCACGTCTTTTTCATAACGGTTCTCCCTGGGAATTATAATTTCTTTCGACAGCCCCATTATAGCACATATTTTGGGATTTGTAAACTCTAAGCGGAAAATTATTCTACCTATGCCACTTTTTTCATATAAATTCCATACCCTTTATTTTGCGAGGTGTGTATGGACAGACTTAAACGCTTCTTCGTCAACGGGATATTAATGACGGTAGTCACGCTTATAATACGCTACGTTTCGGTAAATTTCAATATCTATATATCAAACAGGATAGGCGCGGTGTCAATGGGTATTTTCACCCTGATATCCACGGTCTACGGCTTCTCTTTAACCCTTGCCACCTCGGGAATAAATCTTGCCACCACCAAGCTTGTGTCCGAGGCTATGGGCAGAGGGTCGCAGAGCAAGGATTATGACACGGGCGGCACCGTAAGAGCGATAATGCGGAAAAGCATTATTTTCTCTCTGTCTATAAGCTTTGCCACGGCAATTCTTTTGTTTTTGTGCGCTCCCATTATTGGAGAGCGTATACTTGGCGACGAAAGGACGGTGTCCTCTCTCCAGATACTCGCATTTTCCCTGCCTGCCATAGCGCTCTCCTCGTCGCTTAGCGGATATTTCACCGCTCTTCGCCGAGTTTACAAAAACGCCGCCGTGCATATATTATCTCAGAGCTTCAGGATATATCTTTGCGTTATGCTGTTAGGCTCTACGGTCGCCAAGGATATGGAAAGCGCCTGTATTGCCATTGTGATCGGTATGACGGTATCCGAGATACTTGCCTTTGCTTTTCAATGGGCTCTTTATCTGTTAGACCGAAAAAAAGAGCGCTCCTCGGGTGGGAGATGCGACAAAAGACTTGCCAAAAAGCTTCTTCCCATAACTCTCCCCGTTGCCTTCAGCGCGTATATGCGCTCGGCTTTGGTAACTATTGAGCATCTGCTTATCCCTCGTGGGCTTGAGAAAAGCGGTGTTTCGAGGGATATTTCCCTTGCCGCCTACGGCACTATGCACAGCGTGGTCTTTCCGTTAGTGCTCTTCCCATCTGCCATTTCCTCGTCCTTTGCGGGGCTTCTCGTGCCCGAGATATCCGAGTCCGACGCCGCTGACGACAAAGCGAGGATCGAGAGGATAATCTCCCGTGTTCTCAAGACCGTTCTTATATATTCTATCGGCACAGCCGCCGTAATGATCTGCCTATCGGGAGAGCTTGGCGCCGTGCTTTTCCCCGAGTCCGACTCGGCTTTATACATCGCTCTTATCTCCCCCTTGATACCGATAATGTATCTCGACACCTCGGTGGATTCTATTTTGAAGGGGCTTGGATATCAATTTTATACTATGATAGTGAATATCGCAGACGCCTCTATGTCGGTGATACTTGTGTGGATACTCCTGCCGAGGCTCGGTATAGTTGGATATATCATCACCGTATATTTTACCGAGATAGTCAACGCCGCACTTAGTATAACCAAGCTTTTGTCGGTGACAAAGACCCGTGTGCGAATTTTGGACTGGATAGCAAAGCCCATTCTTTGCGCCGTAATTTCCACCGCCGCCCTGCGCTACGCTCTTGGATATATTGGCTCTCCGCAGAGCCGAGGCGCCGTATTTTTATGCGTTTTTGCAATAGCTGTAATATATCTGTTGGGGCTTGTATGCCTGAAGGCTTTGTCGGTAAAGGATATTAAGACATCAATAAAAAACCTCATAAATGCAAAAAAATAGAACCGATATCGGTTCTATTTTTTATATTATTTTATTGATAGCATCAATTATATTCTGCTTGCCAACGCCTGCGGCATCGTAAATGCTTTGTCCCTTTTGAGTGTGAGCAACGAAGGAATCGTCAACCGCAAGAATATCATAGGCGATATTTGCCTTGTCAAGCTTCTTGCCAAGCAGGTCACACAGATTCATACCCATACCGCCGCACTTTATCTCTTCCTCAAGGAAAAGTACTCCTCGAACACCCTCGGGAAGCGAATTGAATATTCTCTCAGCGCACTCGCCGTAAGGCTTCAGCACCTCAAGAAGAATTATTCCAACTTTTACTCCGCTAAGCACAAGCTGATCCGCCGCAGCCATAGCCTCAGCTACTATTCTGCCGTGGGTAACAATAAGAGCGTCCTTTTTATCTGCCGCCGCAAAGTCGCATTTTATGCCGATATCATTGAATTTTCCATCGGAATAAAATCTTTCAACCACCGCTCTGCTCTCGCGACCGCTGGGATATCTTATGGCGCAGGGAGAATTATTCGTAAAAGCTTCCTTTAAGGATGCGCAAAGACCGTTGTACGTAACAGGCGTGTATATCTTTACGTTTGGTATATGCGATAAAAATGCTACGTCAAATATTCCGTGATGGGTGGCTCCGTCCTTAAGGTTAAGTCCTGCACGGTCCACCGCCATAACGACGGGAAGATTCTGAAGAGCTATATCGTGAATTATATTGTCATATCCTCTTTGCAGGAATGTAGAATATATAGCCGCGCAGGGCCTCATTCCGTTCGCTGCAAGCCCTGCCGCAAAGGTCAGCGCGTGCTCCTCTGCAATTCCAACGTCAAAAAATCTATCGGGGTGCGCGCTCTTCCATTCCTCAAGCCCCGTGCCCTCACTCATTGCCGCCGTTATAGCGCAAATGTTACCGTCTTCTCTGCCAAGCTCGGTAAGACAATGCCCCATAACACCTGAAAATGAATCATCTATTCCTGCAATTGCGCCCTTAGGCTGAACTCCGTGGAAGTCCGCGGGATTGCTCTCGGCAGGAGCGTAGCCCTTGCCCTTTTTAGTCTTAAGGTGAACTATAACGCTCTCGTTGAGATTCTTAGCCTCGGTGAGCATCTTCTCTACCGCAGGGTAATCGTTTCCGTCGATAGGTCCAAGGTAGGTAAGTCCCATACCCTCAAAATAATTAGAGCCGTAAATAGCATTCTTAAAGAATACCTTTATAGACTTAAATGCCTCGAAAAGATATTTTCCAATAAGAGGTATCTTTTTAAGGAATTTGCCCGTTCTGCGCTTGGTCTTGAGATATCCCGAGCTTGCGCGGAGCTTTGAAAGATTTTTTGCAAAGCGTCCTATGTTTCTCGAGATCGACATCTCGTTTTCATTGAGAAGAATTATCAGGCGAAGATCCTTTCGGCAGTTGTTAAGCGCCTCGTGTATCATTCCGCCCGTGAATGCTCCGTCACCAACTACCGCAATAGTATAAGCATCCGAGCCGCTGAGCTTGTCGGAAAGGGCAAAGCCAAGAGCCGCCGACAGCGACGTGGAGCTATGACCCGCTCCAAAGCAATCGTGCTCGCTCTCCTCACGCTTCATAAATCCACTGATACCGCCTGCCTGACGGAGAGTATCCATTTTTTCGTATCTGCCCGTAAGCATCTTATGAACGTAGCTCTGGTGGCTTACGTCAAAGATCACGTGGTCCTTGGGGGTATTGAAGACACGGTGGATAGCCATAGTTATCTCAACTACTCCAAGATTTGAGGCAAGGTGACCGCCGTTGTCCGAAACGATTCGAACAAGCTCTCCTCTTATCTCTTCCGCAACCGCGGGAAGCTCCTTCTTGGGTATCGCCTTGAAATCCTCGGGAGAGCTTATCTCCGACAGGTATTTGATATTCAACTTTTCCTTCGACATAGCGCTCTCCTTTCTTCATCTATGCGAAAGTCGAAGCGAGGGCGCTTCGACTTTCAAATTTTTATTTATGCGCGCTCAAAGACCGCTCTCATAAGCTCAAGCTTCTTTTCAGCAGCAGCCTTGTTCTCTGCTCTTACAGAGAAGTAGAACTTGCACTTGGGCTCGGTTCCGCTGGGACGTACCGCTACCCAGCTTCCGTCCTCAAGAACGAAGCGAAGCACGTTGGACTTGGGGAATTCTGCCATCATCTCGGCAGACTCATAATCCTCAAGCTTTGCTACTGCGATATCTCCACAGGTCATAGGAGGATCGTTTCTAAGACCGTTTACAAGAGCCTTGATCTTATCAACTCCGTCGATTCCCTTGAATGCGAAATTGTCAAGAGCATCAAGATAGAAGCCGTGCTTCTCATAGATCTCATCGAGAATATCAAGCAAGCTCTTGCCCTGCTCTGCATAGTAAGCAGCAGCCTCGCAAAGCATAAGAGAAGCCTGAACTGCATCCTTATCGCGAACGAAATCAGCAATAAGACAGCCGTAGCTCTCCTCGTATCCGAATACGAATACGCCGTCGCCTGCAGTCTCGTGCTTATAGACTTTATCGCCTATAAACTTAAAGCCTGTAAGAGTCTTTTCCATCTTAACGCCGTACTCAGCGCAAACGCTGTCGCCGAGATCGGAGGTAACGATGGTGTTGAATGCAACAGCATTCTTGGGAAGAGTGCCCTCCTCGGTCTTTCTGGAAAGAATGTACTTAAGAAGTACAGCTGCAGACTGGTTACCCGTCATACGAGTATATCCGCCATCCTTCTTTACTGCAACGCCAAGACGGTCACAGTCAGGGTCGGTGGTAATGATAATGTCTGCATCATTCTTCTTTGCATATTCATAAGCCAGAGCGTATGCTCCGTCGGTTTCGGGGTTAGGGTTGGGAGTGTTGGAGAACTCTGTGTCGGGAGCGCACTGCTCTTCAACTGCGATAACGTTATAGCCAAGACGCTTAAGAACCTCTCTTACGGGAACGTTACCTGTTCCGTGCTGAGGAGAATATACTATCTTGATGTCCTTCTTAACGTCAGGAGTTACGGATATCTCCATTACTCTCTTGTAGTAGATCTCGTCTATCTCGCTGCCGAGAACCTCGATAAGCTCGCCTGCCTCCTCGAGAGAAAGCGACTTTACAGACAGAGGATCGGAGATCTTGTTTATTTCAGCAACTACAAGGTCGTTAAGATCGGGAACCAACTGGCATCCTCTCTCATCGTAAAGCTTATAGCCGTTGTACTCGGGGGGGTTATGGGAAGCGGTGATAACTACGCCTCCGAAGGCGCCAAGCTCTCTTACTGCGAAGGAAAGCTCGGGAGTAGGACGAAGCGAATCAAAAATATACGCCTTTATTCCGTTAGCTGCAAATACGCCTGCGGTCTCAAGGCAGAATTCTCTGCTGAAGCGGCGGTTATCGTGAGCGATAACAACACCTCTCTTGCAGGCATCCTCGCCTACGCTCTTAATATATTCAGCAAAGCCCTTAGTGGTCTTTCTTACTATATACTTATTTATGCGGTTAGTTCCTATTCCTATGACACCGCGAAGTCCGCCTGTGCC
>JAZQVZ010000046.1:0-6639 GCA_045632105.1 Eubacteriales bacterium
AGGAGCCCGCTCCCGTACAAAGCTCTACTCCCGTTGCGAAAAAATCCGACAGACTTGATCGTAACGTCGCAAGAGGCGTTATCGTTAACGAAAAGGAAAAGTACAAGGATTACGAGGAATTCACCTATGAGGAGCTTTACGGTGACAAGGAGGATCTTACTCCCATGCCCTCTACCGACGGTGAGGAGGCTCCTGCAGAGCCTGTAAGCGAGCCTATGATAGACGTGGTAGGAATACGCTTTAAGTCCTCGGGCAAGACCTACTACTTTGCCCCCAAGGGATACTTCCTCAAGACAGGCTCCCATGCTATCGTAGAGACCGCAAGAGGTCTTGAGTTTGGCGAGGTAGCTCTTGGAAATACAAAGGTAAGAGAAAGCGAGACCGTTCCCCCTCTCCGCCCTGTAATTCGTCCTGCTACCGATGCGGACAAGAAGCGCCACGCAGAGAACAAGGCCAAGGAAGACGACGCATTCCGCCTGTGCAACGAGAAGATTATCGAGCACGAGCTTGATATGAAGCTTATTGATGCGCAGTACACCTTTGATAATTCAAAGCTTCTCTTCTATTTCACCTCCTCGGGTCGTGTTGACTTCCGTAATCTCGTTAAGGACCTTGCAGGAGTGTTCCGCACAAGAATCGAGCTTCGTCAGATAGGTATACGCGACGAGGCAAAGATGGTGGGCGGTCTTGGCCTTTGCGGCAGACCCCTCTGCTGCTCTCTCTTCCTCACCGATTTCGGTCAGGTTTCCATAAAGATGGCAAAGGAGCAGAACCTCTCGCTGAACTCCTCCAAGATATCGGGCATCTGCGGACGTCTTATGTGCTGTCTGCGCTACGAGCACGATACCTACGAATATGAGATCAAGCGCACTCCTCCCGTAGATACGATTGTTAAAACGGCAGACGGAATCGGCGTTGTCACCGAGATCAGCCCTCTCACCGCAACTATAAAGGTAAAGCTGGACGCATCCCCCGACACCCCTCCTAAGTCGTATAAGAGAAACGAGGTTTCTATTCTTAAAAAGAAGAAATAAAATAAAGCACGGTGGTCATAAATGATCACCGTGCTTGTTTTAATATATTTTAATAAAAAAAGCCTATCTTACGATAGGCTTTATGGTGCACCCTAAGTGTTCGAACCCGGGACCCAATGCAACATTCGCCCTACGGGCGAAATTAAGAGCAGTCTGACGGAGAGCAACCGTAAAACAAAAGAAAAAAGCCTATCTTACGATAGGCTTTATGGTGCACCTTCAGGGATTCGAACCCGGGACCCACTGATTAAGAGTCAGTTGCTCTACCAACTGAGCTAAAGGTGCATTTTTTCACAACGGACATATTATAACACAATGATTTCCTCTTGTCAATGCTTTTTTAAAAATTTTATTAAAAAATATTAAAAAATAAATCTATCGGTTATAACCTGTTCTTTAAGCACATTTTATCTTGATTTACCGAGAAAATAGTGATATAATTATATTGTTAATTTACCTTTTCAGGAGGACACGATGATACACGACGGACATAGAGAAAGATTGCGCAACCGTTTCCTTGAAGCTCCCGAATCCTTTGAAGATCACGAGCTGCTGGAGCTACTTTTATTTTACAGTATTCCAAGAGCAAATACCAATGATATAGGTCATTCTCTTCTCGACCGCTTCGGTTCTCTTTCGGGTATTCTGAATGCAGACGTTTCCGCCCTGACACAGGTAGATAAGCTTGGTGAAAAGAGCGCTATTTTTATTCGCGTTATCTCAGAGCTCTTGAAGAGATATTCTCTTGAGCCCTTCGACACCTCGTCTTTACTGGAATCTCCCGAAACGCTGAAAAGCTTTCTTTGCGCGTTGTTTGTGGGTACAGATAATGAAAAGGCATATCTGCTTCTCTTCAGCAACTCCCGCAGACTCATAAGCTGTCGGTGTCTCTCGGAGGGATACTGCGTAGCAAATACCTTAACTATGCGAGACATTTCCCATTCTTCCATAGGCTCTAACGCCGCCTATGCTATTCTGGTACATAACCACCCCGGCGGAAAGCCTATACCCTCGGGCGAGGATCTTGCTACCACAAATATAGTAAGAAGTACTCTGCGAACCAACGGTGTAACTATGCTAGAGCATTTTATCGTAGCAGGAAACAGCTGTGAGCCTATTATGAACACTTCCCCTGATATGATCTACGAGCCCAAGCGCAAAAAATAATTTTGGAGATACAAATGAGTCAATTTACAGAACATAAAATGGATCTATCGAAATCAAAAAAGCTCTTTAATATATTGATGCTTTTGTTCTGTCTGCTTCCCGTTCTGCTGGATACGATAGCTCTTACCCCTCTCTATGTAACCCTTCAGGCAGACGTTGCGTATGCCGACGGTATTCTTGCCATGACGGTATACTACGCAAAGGATATTTTAAGCCTATTCGCCTTTTCGTCAGCGTATGCGCTTATTATTTTTGCGGTAGCCTGCCTCAGCAAAAAGCACGCAAGATCAATAATATTTATTTACACCCTTATATTTTTTGCGCAGATACCCTTTAAGCTGGCTATGAATATCGTTCTCTACGGCTCTTTGGGTACGAGGCTTGAAATACTTAACGACCTTATCTATCTTTTCTTCTATTTCCTTCTTAATATTCTTCAGATCCTGATAGTATATTTCTTTGCTACGACCGATATGAACAAATATCTGCAATACGCAGAGCTACTGCGCGAAAAGAGAAAGGCTAAAGGCAAGAAGGAAAAGAGTGAGGTTCCTGAACCTATTCTGCCTATCACAAGATTGCTCAACAGATACAATCCTCTTCAGCGCTCAGCATTTAAGATGGGACTCCTTATGTTGGGACTTAAGGTGATCTCGAGAATACTTAACGATATAAGCTACGGCGCCCCAGCTTCCCTTGAAGAGGCTATGGTTATGCTTGCATACTACCTTTCGGATATTTTGTACGGTGCGGTTGCCTACTTTATGGCCCTGCTTATTTTCGGTATTATCCACGATAAGCTAAAAAAAGAAACCGACGAAGATATCTCTCCGTCGATTTCAGATGAATCGTCTATTATTTAACTTAACAGCTTCTGGAGAAGCGACATTTTACTTCCCGAATATTCATACGCGCCCTTGAAGTCGCCTGTTTCCTTACAGCAGAGCTCCATATCGCAGAAAACGAAATAAAGCATCGGCTGGGAGAGATCGAAAATATCCTCAAAGAGCAGGCGTCTGAGCAGCTCATAGGCGGCTGAATATTCCTCCCTCTCCATCATAAGCCTTGCCTTGATATGGAGAGCGTAGGTGCTGTCTTCACCGAGAGCGCTCATTCTTCGCTCAAGGCTGTCAACCGAGTGCAGATTATTTCCTTCTGCCTCGCAGAATATTCCCGAATATACGCAGAATTCATCGCCAACGATAAGAGCAAAGCCTGTGTCTCCCACATCGGCTATATTAGAGGACAACGTGGGCGATATTGTGCTCATATATTCAAAATACATAGCAGCCTCGGCTGATATTACGTCGGTGTTGTATATGGTCTGCTCACAGTACTCAAGCGCTTTATCAAAGCTCTCGGCGGCAGAGCGAAGATTCCCCTCATAGAATTCCTCGGCACCGATCCTCAGGCTGCATTCTGCCTTGATAAGCAACAGCTCATCGTCGCACCATTCGGAATTCTCGCACATTTGCAGACATAGACGGAAATTCTTATCGCAATAGATCTTCTTTATATTTCTTATTTCTTGTGACTTGAAATAAAGCTGCTCGTCATCCTCACCTGCAAGCAAGAATCCGGGAGAAACGTTGAGTCTTTCCGCAATATATTTTACGGTTCCAAGCGATGGCAGCGCCGCTCCGTTTTCAATGCGGCTGAGCATATTTCTTGTTATCTCACTTCCCGCAAGCTCTGCTTGTGTCATAAGCTTTGCGGTACGCAATCTTTTTATCTTATCTCCTATCTCCATATCCATTCCCCGTTGTTAAATTATATTTACATATTTTATTTTAGCATAAAGACCTTAAAAAATCAAGAGGTCTTATCTCTTTTATTTCATATTTATATAAGGAGCAAATTATGGTAATCAAGGGTCTTCAAAAAACCACTCTTCTGGATTTTCCCGGAAAGGTAGCCTGCACAGTTTTTACGGCGGGCTGTAATTTCCGCTGTCCCTTCTGTCACAACGCATCATTGGTAGTGCGCCCCGGCGATGTTGACGAAATATCCGAAGAAGAATTTTTTAATCATATAACAAAGCGCAAGGGTATTCTCGACGGCGTTTGCGTCACGGGCGGTGAGCCCCTGATCTCCGCAGGCATCGAGGACTTTATAAAAAAGATCAAGGATACGGGACTTCTTGTAAAGCTTGACACCAACGGCGCTTATCCCGATAAGCTGGAGCGTCTGCTTGACGCGGGGCTTGTAGACTACGTTGCTATGGATATCAAAAACTCCAAGAGCAAATATGCCCTTACCGTAGGTCTTCCCGAGTACCCCTCGGCTATCGACCGCAGCATCGAAATAATAATGAAAAAGGCTCCCGACTACGAATTCAGAACAACTGTGGTTCGCGAGCTGCACACACCACAAGATATAGTGGAGATAGCACAAAATATACAAGGCGCTAAACGCTATTTTCTGCAGAGCTACGTAGATTCGGGCGATATATTGTGTGAGGGATTTTCAGCCTACAGCGCCGACGAAATGCTTGAAATCCTTGAAAAATCAAGGGTTTTACTGCCCTGCACCGTGCTGAGAGGAGTATAAACGTTATAGCGCTTTACCACAATATGTTGTGTTTATCACTAAAAAGTGCATCAATATATTGTGATTTCTCACAATTGACATTTTTCGATTTTTGCGGTATACTCTTATATGCAGGAAATAAAAAATAAATATATAACTAATTCATTAGGAGGACGCAAATGTACCAGGTATTAAAAAGAGATGGCAAAGTCATCGACTTCAATTTATCCAAGATCACAGACGCTATCAAGATGGCGTTTGAGGCACAGGAGAAGCAGTATCACCCCTCTATTATCGATTTTCTCTCGCTGAAGGTAACCGCAGATTTTGAATCCAAGATCAAGGAAGGCCTCATCGCAGTTGAAGATATTCAGGACAGCGTTGAGTCTGTTCTCGTACAGGCTGGCTACGCTGACGTAGCAAAGGCATTCATTCTCTACCGTAAGCAGAGAGAGAAGCTTCGTAACATGAAGTCCACTATCCTTGACTATAAGGATATCGTTGATAGCTACGTAAAGAACATTGACTGGAGAGTTAAGGAGAACTCCACTGTTACCTACTCGGTAGGTGGACTTATTCTCAGCAACTCTGGAGCTATCACAGCTAACTACTGGCTCTCCGAGATCTACGACGAGGAGATCGCAAACGCTCACCGTAACGCTGATATTCACCTCCACGACCTTTCCATGCTTACCGGCTACTGCGCAGGTTGGTCGCTTAAGCAGCTCATTATGGAAGGACTTGGCGGAGTTACAGGTAAGATCACCTCTGCTCCCGCAAGCCACCTCGCAACCCTTTGCAATCAGATGGTTAACTTCCTTGGAATCATGCAGAACGAGTGGGCAGGCGCACAGGCATTCTCCTCCTTCGACACCTATCTCGCTCCCTTCGTAAAGGTTGATAACCTTTCCTACGATCAGGTTAAGAAGTGCATCGAATCCTTCATATTCGGTGTTAACACTCCTTCCCGTTGGGGTACTCAGGCTCCCTTCTCCAACATAACCCTTGACTGGACCGTTCCCGCTGACCTTGCAGAGCTCAACGCTATCGTTGGCGGCAAGGAAATGAACTTCAAGTACAAGGATTGTAAGAAGGAAATGGATATGATCAACAAGGCGTTCATCGAGACCATGATCGAGGGCGACGCTAACGGAAGAGGCTTCCAGTATCCTATCCCCACCTACTCCATCACCAGCGATTTCGACTGGTCTGACACCGAGAACAACCGCCTTCTCTTCGAGATGACCGCTAAGTACGGTACTCCTTACTTCTCCAACTATATCAACAGTGATATGGAGCCCAGCGACGTAAGAAGTATGTGCTGCCGTCTGCGCCTTGACCTCCGTGAGCTTCGCAAGAAGTCCGGTGGATTCTTCGGAAGCGGTGAAAGCACCGGTTCTATCGGCGTTGTTACCATAAACATGCCCAGAATTGCATATCTTGCTGAGAACGAGGAGGACTTCTACGCTCGCCTTGACCACAAGCTCGATATCGCAGCTCGTTCGCTTAAAATCAAGCGTACAGTTATCACCAAGCTTCTTGAGGAGGGTCTGTACCCCTACACCAAGAGATACCTCGGAACCTTTGAGAACCACTTCTCCACTATCGGTCTTGTTGGTATGAACGAGACCTGCCTTAACGCTAAGTGGATCGGCAAGAACCTCACCACCGATGAGGCTCAGAAGTTCACCAAGGACGTTCTCAACCACATGAGAACCCGCCTCTCCGACTATCAGGAGAAGTACGGTGACCTCTACAACCTTGAGGCAACTCCCGCAGAGTCCACCTCTTACCGTCTTGCGAAGCACGACCTTAAGCGCTTCCCTGACATCATCACCGCTACCGAAAAGGGTAAGACTCCTTACTACACCAACTCCTCTCACCTTCCCGTTGGCTACACCGACGATAT
>JAZQVZ010000047.1:0-6145 GCA_045632105.1 Eubacteriales bacterium
CACAGCATTTATCAATAATCCTTTTTCAAGTTCTTTGGCTCGGTCAAAAGCATAGTCGTCTTGGGTGTGTACGCAGTTGCACCCACCCAATACTCCTTGTTTTTTCCTATTTGAGCGTCGGCTTCATCGTCCACCGGACGCGCCGCCGTTCAAATCCTTTCTCGAAAGAAAAGGACATAAAAACCTAACACAAACTAACTTCTAACTCAAGCCTTAGCCCACTTAGTACCCTGAGAGGTGTCGGTGAGGGTAACTCCCTTTTCAAGAAGCTCGGCTCTTATTTCGTCGGCTCTTGCGTAGTCCTTCACCTTCTTAGCCTCGGCTCTCTGCTTTATCATATCCTCAACGTAAGCAATGAAGGGATCGCTTGCAGCAGCCTCGGCAGCAGCCTTCTCCTCGGCAACTATCTTCTCAGCTGCTGCGATAAGTCCTACCGAAAGGACCTTATCGAAATCTGCGATCAGAGCAAGCTTTGTTGCAGGAGTGGTCTTTGCCTTCATAACGTCATAAAGAGCGGTAACAGCAAGCGAGGTGTTAAGGTCGTTATCCATAGCCGCGCTGAATCTTGCGCGAAGCTCTGCAAACGCCGCATCGTCGATGCTTCCCTGCTCCTCCTTCATAGTCGAAGCTATTCTTGCTACCAGCTTGTTGTATGCGATAACCGCGTTGTCGAGATTCTCGTAGGAAAATACCAGCGACTTGCGGTAGTGGGACTGCAGACAGAAGAAGCGGTACGCCAGAGGATCGTAGCCCTTGCTCTCGAGAAGCGATACGGTCAGAAATTCTCCACTGGACTTGCTCATCTTACCCGAATTGGTGTTCAGGTGATGAACGTGGAACCAATAGTTGCACCACTTGTGGCCAACGAATGCCTCGCTCTGTGCGATCTCGTTGGTGTGGTGGGGGAAAGCGTTATCTATACCGCCACAGTGGAGGTCAAGATACTCACCGAGATATTTCATACTGATGCAGGAGCACTCAATGTGCCAACCGGGATATCCGATACCCCAGGGGCTATCCCACTTAAGCTCCTGATCGTCAAACTTGGACTTGGTGAACCAAAGAACGAAATCCGCCTTGTTGCGCTTGTTTCCGTCCTCCTCAACGCCCTCACGAACGCCTACCTCAAGGTCTTCCTCCTTGAAATCGTTGAAAACGTAATACTGCTCAAGCTTAGAGGTGTCAAAATAAATGTTTCCACCCGCCTCGTAAGCGTATCCCTTTCTCAGAAGCTCCTCGATAGTCGCAATGAACTCGTCGATGCAGGTAGTAGCAGGAGCCACCACCTCGGGAGTCTTAATGTTAAGCTTTGCGCAATCCGCAAAGAAAGCGTCGGTGTAGTACTTTGCTATCTGCAAAACCGTCTTGTTCTCACGGCGAGCGCCCTTGAGCATCTTATCCTCGCCCGTGTCAGCGTCGCTGGATAGGTGTCCCACGTCGGTTATGTTCATAACTCTGGTAACGTCAAGTCCCGTATAGCGCAGATACTTCTCAAGAACGTCCTCCATAATATAGCTGCGGAGGTTTCCTATATGAGCGTAGTGATATACGGTAGGGCCGCAGGTGTACATAGACACCTTGCCTGCCACGTTGGGTACGAATTCTTCTCTTTTGCGTGAAAGCGAATTATATAAAAGCATTTTTCTTCTCCGTTTATTTTCTCTTCTTTTTAGCGTTTTTTATCTGATCAAGCTCGTTCTCAAGAGCCGAAAGCTTGTTTTCAAGACGGGCTATCTCCTGAGCCACAGGGTCGGGGATATTTACCTGATCAAGATCGTTAGCTATCTTAACGCCCTCTCTCTTGACTATCTTAGCAGGAATTCCCACAGCCGTACAGTTGTCAGGGATCTCCTCAAGCACCACGGCGTTTGCGGCGATCTTCGTGTTGTCACCGATATAGAAGGGGCCAAGCACCTTAGCTCCCGCACCAACCATTACGTTGTTGCCGAGAGTGGGATGACGCTTGCCAACGTCCTTTCCCGTTCCTCCAAGAGTAACTCCCTGATATATAGTACAGTTGTCGCCGATCTCAGCGGTCTCGCCGATAACCACGCCCGAGCCGTGGTCAATAACCAAGCCACGACCTATGGTAGCGCCGGGGTGTATCTCTATACCCGTCACCATCTTGGCAGTCTGACTGATGGCTCTCGCCGCAAGATAATGCTCCCGTTTATAAAGCCCGTGAGCTATTCTATGGGCTATTATGGCGTGTACGCCCGAATAGAGAAGCAATACCTCAAGGTCGCTCTTTGCGGCAGGGTCGCGGTCGCGAACAGCCGAAACGTCCTCGCGTACCGTCTTCGCGAAGCGCTTGACGCTTCTGCCCGTTCCCTTAACGAGAGCGGCGGTCTTCTCCTTAATATTCTTTATATTCTTTTCTCGGTCCATATCAGCCTCCAAAAAAATAAGCCTCTGTGCCAATGGCACAGAGGCGTAAGTACGCGGTTCCACTCTGCTTCAAACGGTTTCCCGTTCCTCTTATTCCTTAACGCGGAAAACGTGCGACGACTCGCAGGATCTCAGGAGCGCACAAGCCGAGCATCTCACGTTACCGCTCACAGCCAAGGCGGTAGCTCTCTGATTTTGACGCTTAGGTTTCTTCTCCGTCACCGATCATATACTATATTATACACACCCAAAAGACATTTGTAAATAGATTTTTGAAAATTATTTTCTCTTTCGTCCCACCGCCAGCCGAACACAGCCCACTCCAAACAGCAAAAGAGCAAAAAGAGTACCCTCGGGCGCAAGTAAGACCGAGGAAACGTCACCTCCGCCAAAGGAAAGACTATCTCCCGCAAGTCCCACGAAAGCGCATATCAGCCCTGCATTCAAAAGCGAACAGGCTATCTTTGAAATAAAATAGGGGCGCAGAGAAAATCTATGCTCTCGACACACCGATATCAGCTGAAAATGCACAGACAACCCCGACCAGCCCGTAATGGCGGCGACTACGGGTATGGCTATCCGTCTCGGAAGCTCAGCGGATGCCGCCGCTCCACCCGTCATCTCGAAAAAGCCAAGCATAAGAGCAGTGGCCCCGTCGGGCACCCCCGAGCTTTCCGCAAAGAACCGCAGAAAGCCCACCACCGCAGAGAAAAAGACCACAAAGGCGCAGATAAACAGCATACTGCTGGCAGAATCGGTGACGCTTTTTATGACCGAGCCCACTATTCCCCGCGGCTCGCCCTCTCCCGACCGAGAAGCAGGACACTCGCTCTTCCTCGAAGCGAAATAATATCTTCCCACAAGCCCTACCACGCAGGACGAGATAATATGGGAGGCGTAGAGCAAAGTCCCGAAGCGGCTCGAGCCGAAAAGCCCTGCCCCCACGGCGCTCACAAGAAAAGCCGAGCTCGGATTGTTGCAAAAGGTCGAGATATGCTCAAGCTCACCGCGACTTATCCCCCCCTTTTCATAAAGCGACACCGCGCTACGTATTCCTATGGGAAATCCGCAGAGAAATCCCAATAGCAAAGCCACCGCACCCTCTCTCGATATATCGAAGAGCCACGCCAACGGTCTGCCCAGAAGCTTACCAAAAAGCTCCCCTGCCCCCGAGGAGATAAGCAGCTCAGAGCAGACCATAAAGGGAAAGAGCGAGGGAATGACCGTATTTACGCAGAGCTTCATTCCCGCCGTCATAGCCGAAATAGCCACATTGGAATACAGAAAGGTGAGAAGCATCGCCGTAACGCTGACAACACAAAAGAGCGCTTGACCTCGAGACATTCCCCTTTTGCTCTCGCTTTTGGTCATTGACCTCACCCCCTCGGCATAAAATAATCTGGGCCCTGCTAAATATTACACGGAGGACATTTGGAATATGCAAGCGGACGAGATCAAATCAAAAGACAAAAGCACCATTCCCGAGCGCGTATGCCGCGCTCTTGATATACCGTCGGACCTTCTGCCAAAGCGGACAAATATAGAGATACACGGACGAAGCTCGGTAAAGATATGCGGTGGGGGAGCCATTCTTCTCTACTCCCCCGAGGAGATACGCATAGCCCTGCGGGGAGAGGAGGGCTGGGTTTCGGTCAAGGGCATCGCTCTGCGGTGCAACTCCTACAACATAGGCGCCGTTGGAGTTGACGGAAGGATATGCTCGGTGTCCTTCGAGAGCGAGGCAAGAAATGAAAAATAAAAAATATCGCTTAGGGCTACACCCCTTTTTATTCCTTTTGGGATACAAGCGCATACGGGTAGACAGACAGGCGCTTGAGCCCCTGTTAAATCTCTGCCGACGGCAAAGTATCAGCTATTGGGACGTGGACATTACCGAAAGCTACGCCGAGCTCTGCCTGCCGTTTTTCGGCTCGGGCAGGCTGATAAAGGAAGCCAATGCGCAGGGGCTATCGCCCACCGTAGCGCAGAGCGGCGGTCTGCCCGCTCTTATCGTCAGGCACCGCGCCCGCGCAGGAATCGGCGTGGGGCTTGTTTTGTCGATACTTCTGGTAATCCTGTCGAGTGAGGTGATATGGGATATCCGCGTTGACGGTGAGAGATCGGTCAGCGAGGAGGAGGTCGAGGATCTCCTTGACACCTGCGGAATTCGGGTAGGCTCGTGGCGACGTAGTCTTGACGTATCGGTGATAGAAAACCGCGCGCTGATACTGTCCGACAGCATCTCCTGGATAAGCATAAATATCCGTGGCACTATCGCAAACGTTGAAATACGAGAGTTAGACCTTGCTCCCGAGGAAGAGGAGCTCCCGCCCGCATCCAATCTTATCTCAAACGGAGAGGGTGTGATAGTCCGCATAGAGGACGCCCGTGGAAACATCGCCGTAAACGTGGGAGATGCAGTGAGCCGAGGTCAGCTTCTCATCGGCGGAATATACGGCGGCGAGGACGATCCATTCAAATATACATCTGCTACGGGCAAAGTATTTGCCGAATGCGAGGAGGTCTTTTCGGTGAATATTCCCCGAACATATCAAAAAAAGGTCTATTCCGATAAGATAAGATGCGAAAAATATCTTATTTTTTTCAAAAAAGAGATAAAATTTTTCACAAACTGTGGAAATCTCCCCCCTACTTGTGATAAAATAGAGATGATAGAATATTTGCGCGCGCCAAACGGAGACGAGCTGCCCGTGGGGATAAAAACCGTGATCTATCGGGAGTATTCCTACAAGGAGGCAAGCAGAAGCGACGATGAGCTCTCACGCCTTGCTTCATACAGGCTTCAGTGTGATATATCCGCAACTCTGCCCGATGCAGAAATATTGGGAATTACCACCGAATTTTACCTCTCTGACGAGGGCTTCGCCCTTACCCGAAGGCTACGGTGTGTTCGCAATATTGCGGCGCGTCAAAAAATCGACGTGGAATAGCGTCAACGAAGGAGAAAAGAATGGAACAAAGGATAGTAAGGATAGAAAACAGCGAGCTTACCGCCAGACTTTTTGGAAGCTTTGATATCAACACCCGAATGCTTGAAAAGGCTTTTGGGGTGAGCATCAGGAACCGAAGCGGCGATGAGGGTGACGCGGTGCTGGTCTGCGGCGACGATGCAGGCGCAGTGTCCCGAGGAGCCAGAGCGCTGGAATATCTCAAGGACCTTGCGCGTTCCAACGAGGCGCTCACCGAACAGCAGGTGGGCTACGTTATCAGCATGATAAACGAGGGCCGTGACGCCGAGCTCGACGACCTTAAGGGCGAGTGCATCTGCATCACCACCCGAGGCAAGCCCATCAAGGCAAAGACGGTGGGACAGACCCGATATATCGAGGCTATCCGTAAGAACACGGTGGTATTCGGCATAGGCCCTGCAGGTACGGGAAAGACCTTCCTCGCCGTTGCTATGGCGGTAAAGGCACTCCGTCAGAAGCAGGTCAGCAGAATAATCCTCACCCGTCCCGCCATCGAGGCAGGTGAGAAGCTTGGCTTCCTCCCCGGAGATCTCCAAAGTAAAATAGACCCCTACCTCCGCCCTCTCTACGACGCTATGTTCGAGATGATGGGAGCCGAGAACTACCAAAGACTTATCGAAAAAGGAAGCATCGAGATAGCGCCCCTTGCTTATATGCGAGGACGGACCCTTGACGACAGCTTCATAATACTCGACGAGGCGCAAAACGCCACACCCGAGCAGATGAAGATGTTCCTGACCCGTCTTGGATTTAACTCCAAGGCGATA
>JAZQVZ010000048.1:0-14879 GCA_045632105.1 Eubacteriales bacterium
GACTTGTCCATCTGCTTGAACTTAGGAAGCACGTTAAGGATAACGTAGGGCAGACAGAAGGTCACGTGGGCTATAAGCATAGTCCAGAAGCTGAGCTTGGTCTGGAGTCCCAGAAGTGTTCCTACGAAAACGAAAAGGAACATAAGAGAGATACCCGTGATTATCTCGGGATTCATCATAGGAATGTTGGTAGTAGTCATTACCGACTGCTTGAGCCACTTGTTCTTCATATGATGTATTCCGAATGCCGCCGCGGTTCCTACCACAGTTGCTATGGCAGAGGAGGTGACAGCTAATATCAGGGAGTTCTTCAGCGCGTCGAGTATCTCGCTGTTTCTGAACAGCTCTGCATACCATTTAAGCGAGAAGCCTGTAAACACCGAGGTGCTGGATCCCGCGTTAAAGGAGAAGAATATCAGCACCGCAATGGGCGCAAACAGAAATGCGAGAATGAGCGCTGTATAGATCTTTGAAAATCTTTTCATATCATCATACCTCCTTCGTCGCCGTCGGTGTAACGGTTAACGATAGCAAGACCTACGATGAGTATGACCATAAGCACGAAGGAGAGCGCCGCCGTCATATTGTAGTCAGAGGATGCATAGCGCTGTTCGATTACGTCACCTATAAGAAGCGTATCGGGGCCGCCGAGCTTCTGGGAGATGTAGAAGGTGCTTATAGAGGGTACGAATACCATTGTTATTCCCGAAATAACGCCCGAGAGCGAGAGGGGGAATATTACCTTGCGAAGAACGCCAAAGCCGTTACATCCAAGGTCAGATGCAGCTTCGACAAGGCGGTAATCAAGCTTTGCCATTACCGAGTAGATGGGGAGTATCATATAGGGCAGATAGTCATAGACCATACCCAAAACAACCGCCGCTTCGGTACCGAGAATATGCATAGGAGCAATTCCGAAGTTGCCGAGGAAGGTGTTTATTATTCCCGTATCCTGAACCAGAACCATTATAGCGTAGGTTCTGATAAGGAAGTTCATCCACATAGGGAGCATAAGCAAGAGTATCAGCAATTTCTGGGTCTTGGGCTTGCTTCTTGAAATAAAGTAGGCTACGGGATAGCCGAGAAGCAGGCAGATAAGTGTGGATACCAGAGCAAGCCTTACCGAGCGCATAAATATTTTGAAATATGCGGGGGAGAAAAATTCAGCAAGATTTGACAGGCTGAACACGCCGTTGCTGTCTGTAAACGCATAATATCCTACGAATATCAGCGGAGCAAGTATAAAGAGAACTGCCCACACGATATGAGGAGCTGCCGCGTATTTCGCCAGCAGGGAGCGATTATCCCTTTTCGCTATTTTTACTCCAGCGTTTGTGGTCATTCCTCGTCCTCCTCAATAATGTCGGAAAGATGATCCATTTCATCAGAGAAGGTGGAGTAGTCACCAAACATATTGGAGTATTCAGATTTTTTCATAATGTGTATCGCGTCGGGCTCAACGTAAACTCCGATGGTCTGCTCGGGTGCTACGTAGTCGGTGGACTGGATCATCCACTTGAAGCCCTTGATGTCTACGATTATCTCGTAGTGAACGCCCTTAAAGGTAACCGAGGTTACAACGCCCGAGAGCATACCCTTTTCGACGGGTACCACGTCTACGTCCTCTGGACGGACTACTACGTCAACGGGCTCGTTCTTGTCAAAGCCCTTGTCAAGACACTCGAAGGTGTGCCCCGAGAATCTTACAGAGAAGTCCTTGAGCATTACGCCGTCGATAATGTTCGATTCGCCGATAAAGTCGGCAACGAAGGCGTTGACGGGCTCGTTGTATATATCGGTAGGAGTGCCGATCTGCTGTATCTTACCGTTAGCCATGACCACTATGGTGTCGGACATGGAGAGAGCCTCCTCCTGGTCGTGGGTAACGTAGATAAAGGTGATTCCCGTTTTTGTCTGAATATTCTTAAGCTCAAACTGCATATCCTTACGGAGCTTTAGGTCGAGTGCGCCGAGCGGCTCGTCCAAAAGAAGAACCTTGGGCTTGTTTATAAGAGCGCGGGCAATAGCTACACGCTGCTGCTGACCGCCAGAAAGCAGAGAAACGTTTCTCTTTTCAAAGCCGCGCAGGTTTACAAGCGCGAGCATTTCGGAAACTCTCTCCCGAATTTCATCCTCCTTGACTTTTGCGATACGAAGACCAAACGCGATGTTGTCGTATACGTTAAGGTGGGGAAAGAGAGCATATTTCTGGAATACGGTATTGATGTGACGCTTATAGGGAGGTACGTCGTTTATCTTAACTCCGTCAAAATACACGTCACCTATGTCAGGGGTCTCGAATCCTCCGATAATTCTCAGGGTAGTGGTCTTACCACAGCCGGAGGGGCCGAGGAGGGTTAAAAACTCACTGTCATTGATATAAAGACTTACGACGGAAAGAACTGCTACGCCGTCAAAAGACTTGGATATGTTCTTTAATTCTACCAGCTTTGTTTTCATTCCGCATAAAAACTCCTTCACAAAAAATAATGTGGAAAGGGGCAAATATCCACTTTAATTTCCATGCGAATATTGTAGCAGAAATTAGCCTAAATTGCAATATATTTTCAAAAAAATCTTTGAAAATACGGCATTATTTTAGAGAAAACGGCAAAAATCGGGATTTTTTGGGAAAATATTGCAAAAATCTATGGTTTTCTCTGCTATCCTTTGATATTCTCATTTAATCTAATTTTTTTGCTTTATGAAGATTTTTGCGAAGAGCGAGATCGAGAAAACAAAAAGCGAGAGGGACGAGGAGCGGCGCAGAAGGAGATATACCGAGAGCAGCCAAAGGCATATTACACATAAGAACGATAGGGTAGAACAGACCGCCGAGGCGACCTTGGGAGATCCCTTTTGACAGATAAAGCAATAGAGGATCCGTCCTCCGTCAAGGTCGGCTATTGGTAGGAGATTCAATATGCCGAGAAAGAGTGAGGCGGCTAAAAACAGTTCGCTAAAGTCATTGGCGTTTTTTATTATCGGGTAAAATAAAGCTACGGTTAAAAAATTGAAAAAAGGTCCTGCAGCTGCAAGAAAAATTTCTTTTTTGTAGGAGCAGAGTCCCGATGAGGTAGACAGGGATGCGCCGAATATTCCGAGCCTCATTTCACAGAGCGATATCTTGCATACCCTTGCCGCTAAAATATGCCCACATTCGTGTATGGCGGCGGCAAGCAGGGCGGCGAGAGAAAGGTATGAGTGAGTAAGTATCAGGGCGGCGACCATAAGTCCGCCGAAGAAGGATATTTTGATTTTTATTTTGTTCATAACGCACCTCCCGTCAGGTCTTTTATTCTATGCAGAGAAAAATAAAAAAAGCATATCCGAGGATATGCTTTTCGTTATATTTTCTTTACGAATACGAAAGGGCTTGCCTGCTTGAGCATTGCAAGAGAGCGATCGTCAGCCTCAAAAAAGATAAGAACTCTTTTTTCGTTCTTGTCGCCTGTCACTGTCAGCCATACGTCTGCTGAATCGTCACCCGACAGGGCGAGAACCGTTTTCTCGGGTTCAAAGCCCTCTGCCTTGCGAATGTTTTCCTGTGTGGCAGGAGCGATGATAAGCAGCTTTTTCATTTCTGCTGATACAAGTGTCTTTCTCTTGCGCTTAGCGTATATTTTTGCTACCGACATAGAGCCGTACCAGAAGGAATATTCGTATTCTACTTCAAGATATTTCCAGGTGAGCGCGATAAGTAGTACAGTGCAAAGAAGCCCTGCGGCTGCTATAAGAACCAGATTTTGGGGATTATATGCCGCGGCAATTACCCATACCGACAGGAAAAGAATATATGCCATAACGAGGCTTATTTTTTTGGCAAGATGACTGCCCGAGCTCTTTATTTTTACTATTTTTTCGTAGGTGGAGGTGTTGCTCATATATGTTATCTCCGTCAAATTACTGTGATATTATTGTACCATAAAAATCCTCGTATATCAAGTAAGATCTTGCAAAATGCTTGACATATTTATAAATATGGTGTATCATAGTATCAATAACAGTTTTATGACGAGAGGGAGATTTATGGATAAAAAAGAGCTTTATGATATAGCAAGGGACGCGGTGAACGACGCCGAGCTTCGCAGTAGTGATATCCCCCCCATAGACCTTTACGTAGACCAGATACTCAATCTTATGGCAGAGCGCTTGTCCGAGGGCTCGGAGAGATTCCGCGACAGACAGCTTACCAAGACTATGATAAATAACTATTCCAAGGAGGGGCTTATAACCCCTGTCAAGGGAAAGAAATACAATAAGGAGCAGATATTGCAGATACTCACCGTATATACGCTGAAGGGAACGCTCTCTATCGGTGATATAAAGAGGCTTCTTGACGGTGCTTACGGTGTCGAGGGCTTTGACGGAAAGGCTCTCACGAGGCTTTATGACAGACACCTTGACATAAAGGACGTTAACCGAGGGGTAGCTATGGCGAACCTCGAGGGCATTCTTGATGGCAACGGTCTTGACGTAGAGAATGACGTTGATTATATAAACGTTATATTTGCCCTTGCTTCTATCAGCGCTCACCTTCGAAATATGGCTCAGGCTATGATCGATGCAAAATTCCCCGAGCCCGTCGAGCCTACCGCCGATGAGAAGGAGAGGGAAAAGGAAGAAAAGAAGGAAGAGAAGAAAGAGCGCAAGGAAGAAAAGAAGGCTGATAAGAAGCAGAAGAAAGAAAAGAAAGCCAAAAACAAAGAAGAAAATTAAAAAAGGGCGTATGCCCTTTTTTAATTTTTGCCTACGCCTTCAAAAGCCTCTAATATCTTGAAGCGGACCTTGTATTTCGGTGTGTCTGTCTGGGTTATGATGTTGTATTGATCGTTGGTAAGTCCAGCTTGAGCAAATGCCTCAGCGCCGTCGCTAGCTGCTGACAGACAGAGGGGTGGGAAAAGAACACACCACCAATTTTGCCCCTCTGCGCTTCCAAGCATTATTCTCAGAGAGGTATATTCTCCCGATGGAAAGCAGCAGCTTTCATAGTTTTTCGTGGGATATTCTTCTTCGCTAAGTGCAACAGATACGGGCATAGAATAGCCCTCAGCAGCTACCGTTTCCTCTGCTACCGCTTTTATAGAGTCAAGATTTTCTTCAAGTAAGCGCTGTGCCTCGTCTTTGCTCGTGCAATTTTTGAATATCTCCTCGGAATATTCAAGCACCGCGTCGCGAACCTTGAGCTTCAGCGCCTGATCCTCCTCGCTGTCCGAGTTTGCCAGCACGTGAAGCCGAAGCACGTTCTCGTAGAGCGCGGTCTCTCCGTGTATTGGAAGAAATCCTAACAGGGTTGTAAGCCCCAAAATGCAGACGGTCAGGATAAGTAATTTTTTCAACATAAAAAGCTCCTTTTCAAATACTCTTGTGTAAAGAGCATTTGGCAAAAAGGAGCTTTTTATTCATGATATTTTTGCTTTTTATCAAAGCAGATATATTATGGATGCGATAACGTAAAATACGAAGCAGGCGATAGTAGTTGGCTCTTTGACAACCGAGATATACGATGCCTTGATCTGCTCCTTGTCGCGGAGAACAGGCTTGCGGTAGCTTGATGAAACACCCTCGTAAAGGTATTTTTTATAAAGTCTTGACGCTTCTCGGCAGAATATTGCCGCTGATGTGAGGAAGCAAAGAACTACTAAAAACAAGAAGAAATTTGTGCTTCCCGTGGAACGGTACAAAAGATTCATATATGGTTGACCGAAAAGTCCGAACAAGTTATAGAGCAGGTGCGCAAGCATTGCTCCTATAAGCGATCTGCTTCCGTAAAGCACTAATGCAAGAATTGCTCCCGAGAACAAATATACGAGTATGTTTACGGGGTTAAAGTGGAGCATTGCAAAGAACAGAGAGGAAAATATCACCGCTCTGAAAACTCCTCCGCTTTCGTATTCGTAGCAGAGTATTCCCCTGAATACGAACTCCTCGCAGATGGCGGGAATTATAGCGTACGCCACCAGCAGATAAAGATTTGAGGGCAGAGAGCCGTCAGTCTTTGAAATAAAGGTGTCGTAGAGTGAGAAATTCTTCGAAAGCGAATCAAGTCCGCCCAAGAGAGAGCTGAGCATAAGCGCTCCCGATATCATAAGCAGTGAGGCGCTGAATATGAGCAGGAGAGAGTTTGCTCTCGGCAGGCGCAGACGAAGTCCCTTTATGTATCCCTCTCCGTTGAACTTGCACCAGACGGCGGCGGGGAGCAGGAATATCATAAGCTGAAGAATTACTACGCTGTAATATTCATTTTCTCGGTTTATAAGGGTAACGTCGGCTATCTTTGAAAGCAAAAGCAGAACGTAGGTACAGAGCACTACCACCGTGGGCGTGAGCACTATGCTCTTTTTCTGCTTAGGAGTTGAGTTATCCTTTCTTTGAGAATGAGAATTCATTTGGTGTATATAACTCCTGTCTGAGTAATAATGATATCTACGGGGATATCTGTTGATTCGGTGGGAAGCTTATCACAAAGATGAGCATCGGGTAGAGCGCATACCGACGCACCGTCAAAGTTGGCGAGGAATCTGTCGTAGTAGCCCTTTCCGTAGCCAAGCCTGAAGCCCTGCTTGTCTGCCGCAAGAGCGGGAACGATGCAAAGACTGTTTTTAGTAAGCTTTGGCAGATTTGCTTCTGGCTCGGGAATGCCGTAGGCTCCTGTGTGGAGTTGATCTGTTGATGTTATCTCTCCAAAGGTCAGCGTAAGGTCGGCGGTGTTGGATATAGGGAAAGCTACTCTTTTACCAAGTACCAGAGCCGCATTTGCTACGGGGAGCAGATCAGGCTCGTTTTTTGTGGGGTAATAAACCAAGACAACGTCGGCAGAGGCAAATTGCTCAAGCGAGAGTATCTCCTCGCAAAGGCGCTGGCTTGCTTCGGTTCTTTCTGTATCGGTCATATCGGCTCTTTTTGCAAGAAAATGCTTTCTCGCACTTGCCTTATCAAAGGTGTTACCCATAATTAATCTGCAATTACTGCGTGACGGAGAGTCGAAGCCTTTTCGCTGCCGCAGAAGATCTCAACTATTTTAAGTCCCATTTCAAGAGCTACGCCCATACCTGCGGCGGTAAGTATCTTGCCGTCAAGCACTACCTTTTCTGCGGAGATCTCGGCGCCGGTCAGGCGACTCTCAAAGCCGGGATAGCAGATGGCGGATCTGCCCTCAAGCAGTCCTATATCCCCAAGAATAGAGGGAGCGGCGCAGATAGCCGCAATATAAGCGTTCTCGTCAATAGCGCGGTTTATAGCGCTCATAACGGTGTCACTCTTTGCAAGGTTCAGTGTACCGGGCATTCCTCCGGGAAGGAATATCATATCGGCGCTCTTGTCTTCAAGAGAATCAAAATCGGTGTCGCTGATGTCAGCCATTACGGTTATGGCGTGGGCGCCTGTTACGTATCTGCCGCCTATTCCAACGGTGCAGATCTCAAGTCCTGCGCGACGGATAATATCAAGAGGGCAGAGGGCTTCGATCTCCTCAAAGCCCTCGGCGATAAACATATAAATCATATGATCTCCAAAAATCAGTTCTGCGCGAGAAATTCGCAGAGAGAATCGATAGCAACGGTGGATTCCTCACGGCTTTCAAGATTCTTTATCTTGACGCTGTTGCTTTCAGCCTCGCTGGAGCCCATGATCAGCACGTGGCTGTAATGAGCCTTTACCGCGTAGTCGATCTGCTTGCCGAACTTCTTGCTTCCAACGTATACAGAAGCGGTGATTCCGTTCTGGCGAAGAGTGTCCGCAAGAGCGAGATACTTTTCGTAGGGAACGTCGTCAAAGCGGGTGATGAGAACCTTAACTCCGGTCTTGTAGATATCGGGAACAAGGTTGTGGGTAACGAGGAAGTTTTCAAGGGTAACGTCGCCCATTCCGTAGCCAACGCCTGAGATCTTAGCGTTCTTTGCGAACATACCGACAAGGTTGTCATAGCGTCCGCCACCGAACATAGCGCGGTTGTTTTCGGGAGCCTCGTCGAACACCTCGAATACGGTTCCCGTATAATAGTCAAGACCGCGGATTATACCGAAGTCGAATACGCAGTACTTGTCAAGTCCTGTCTTTACAAGCATATCGAAGAGAGAGATAAGCTCCTGAGCGCCTGCTGATTCGGGACAGAGGGCGGTAGCCTCGTTCACGCTCATAGTATAGAGAGCGTCGATCTTTGCTATGCGATCAGCATCGATGCCAAGCTCACAAAGCTCCTTCTCGTAATTCTCACGGGGGATCTTGTTCTTCTTGTCTACGATCTTGGATACCTTCTTTGCTCCATCGGCGTCGGTGCCGCAGATAGCTGCAATAACGTCGTTGAAGAAACGGCGGTTATTGATGTGGACCTTGAACATGCTCTCATCTGCGCCAAAGGCTCTCATTACCGAGATAGCGCTCTCGATAACGTCAAGGTCTGCCTCGTAGGTATCACAGCCGAAGATATCTACGTTAAGCTGCCAGAACTCACGAAGTCTGCCGCGCTGAGGACGCTCGTAGCGGTACATATTGGGAATAGAGAACCACTTGAGAGGGTAGTTGAGCTCACCCATCTTAGCCGCAACTATTCTCGCTACCGAGGGGGTCATCTCGGGACGGATAGCCAGACGTCTGCCACCTCTGTCGGTGAAGTTGTAGGTCTGCTCGTTTGCGATCTCCTCGCCGCTCTTAGCGATGTATATATCAAGAGATTCAAGCATAGGTCCGTTGTATTCCTCGTAGGATGCAAGCTCGAGAGCCTGTCTTATCTTACCGAAGAACCAGTTGCGAAGACGCATATCGTCGGGATAAAAATCACGGGTTCCCTTATATGCCTGTGTGGAAAGAAGCTGTGCGCACATATTTAAAAGTCCTTTCAAACATAAATTACTTACTGTAGAGCCGTATAGAAACAACTCGCTAAATTACATTATAGCACAGTGGCACATATTTGTCAATTATAATACGTAATAATCTTATTATATAAACCTGTTGACATTGTTTGTTTTAGTGATATAATTATTGTGTTAGAATAGGTTTAGAGGGTAATATGGAAAAGCTTAAACGAAACGTAGATATGACCGAAGGTCCATTCTTTAAAAAGATGATAGCCTTCGCTATCCCGTTGATCATTACGGGACTTTTACAGGCATTTTATAATGCCGCTGACCTTATCGTCGTAGGGCATTTCAAAGGCGATTCTGCGGTTGCTGCAGTAGGCGGGACAGGCGCTATTTCTCACCTTGTTATAGGATTGTTTATGGGAATGTCGGTGGGGGCAGGCGTTTGCGTTGCCCATCACATTGGCGCTAAGGAAAACGGAGAGGTTAAAAGCGTAGTAAGCACGGCGCTGATCCTTTCGACGGCGCTGGGCGTGATCATGGGTATTATTGGATTCTTTGTTTCAAAGGAGCTGTTGATATTGATGGACACACCCGAAGCGGTGCTTCCTCAGGCCACGCTTTATATGCAGATAATATTCATCGGAACCCCCGCATCGCTTGTATATAACTATGCGGCGGCAATGATACGCTCTGCGGGAGATTCTCGAAAGCCAATGATATTTTTGGCAATATCAGGAGTTGTCAACGTTCTTCTCAACGTATTTTTGATAGTTGCTTTCGATATGGGCGTGGACGGAGTTGCTATTGCTACGATAGTTGCTCAGTATCTTTCTGCAATTATGGCGGTGGTATATCTCACTCGCACAAGTGGGCCGCTACGTTTTTCTTTTAAGACTATCAGCTTTGATGTAAACAAACTCAAGAAAATACTTTACATCGGCGTTCCGTCGGGAATACAGGGTTGCTTGTTTTCGCTTTCAAACGTTATTATACAGTCCTCGGTAAACAGCTTTGGAGATGCCGTCATGGCGGGCTCTGCCGCCTCGGGAAACCTTGAATCGTTTATGTACATAGCGATGAATGCCATATACCACGTGGCGCTTACCTTTATAGGACAGAACGTAGGGGCAAAAAAATATAAAAATATACGCAAGGTTACTTTTTACTGTTGTATAATAGTGTCCTCCATAGGACTTATCGGCGGCGCGTTGTTTTTGCTTTTGAGATATCCTCTTATAAGTCTTTACGTGGATTCGGAGGAGTCTATGGCGGCAGCATTTGACCGCTTGTGGATAATAGCCTCTACCTATTTCCTTTGCGGAAATATGGAGGTATTCTGCGCAGGACTCAGGTCGCTTAACCGCTCGGTTACGGCTATGATAATATCCCTGTGCGGCGCTTGCGGATTGCGTATTTTGTGGATATACACTGTTTTTAAGTACTGGTATCACGAGCCCAGAGGAATATATCTTTCGTATCCTATTACCTGGATAGTCACCGCGCTTACTCATCTTTTGTTTATGACGATAATAGTGAAAAGGATCATGAGAAGAGAAGCGGAGAGTCAGGCGTCAGAGCTTGCAAGCGCAGAATAAACAAAAAGCCGTGTCATTTTACAGATACGGCTTTTTTATATATTTCTCAGTAAACGTTCAAAAACAAGACACAATTATATGTTAAAATATAAGAGCTACACCTATGACGGAGGTTTTTATGAGCTTTATTAAGGCAGATAATATTTGCAGAAATTTTGGAGAGGGATTTTCGCTTAAGAACATTTCCTTTGAGATAGATGCAAAGGGTATATATGGATTTTTAGGGAAGAAGGGGGCAGGCTGCAGCTCTCTTGCAAAGGTTCTTGCAGGAGCGGCTGATATAGATGACGGCGCTCTGCTTTATAATAACGGGCGGATGTACGTAAGCGCAAGACAGGACGCCTTGATGAAGGGTCGTATCGGCTACGTGGCAGAGAAGCCCGTATTTGACGGCGATGCTACCGTTTTTGAGGCGCTTGATCTTGTGGGAAAGGCGAAGAAGGTCGATCCCGACAAGCGATTCAGACAGATAAAGGAGGCTCTTGAGATAACGGGGCTTACCATTAAGAGCGATGTGCTTACCGAGGAGCTTTCTCTGTCCGAGCGCAAGCGACTTGCCATAGCGGCTTCGCTTCTCGGTGGACCTGAGGTGTTGATATTTGACGAGCCCTTGCGCTTTCTTGATGCGCGGGAGTCGGCTGAGATCAAAAGTCTTATAGCTATGCTGAAAAGCAAGAAGGTAGTGCTGATATTTTCCTCCCGCCCCGATGATATTGGGGAGCTGTGCGGGCAGATAGGAATTATGAGCAGGGGAGAGCTTGTACTTTGGCAGAGCGCCGAGGAGCTTCTTTCTACCCTCAAGGAGAATGGCCTTGGCGGACTTTCTGCCGCCCTTGAAGCGTTCAGTGGGGAGGAAAAATAATGAGTGTGATATTTGAGAGAGAGCTTAAGACTCTTTTTAGAAACATAAAGGCAGTGCTGTGCATTGCCGCTATGACCTTTATTTCCGCGCTGTTTTTCGTGGTGAACGACCTGAGCGCAGGATATTCGGGAATGCAATCGGTGCTTTCTAATATGTCGCTGGTGGCGGCTCTGCTTATTCCTCCGGTTGCTGTTTTTGCTATTTCAAAGGAGAGGATCAAGGGCACTGACGCGATGCTTGACGTTCTGCCTGTGACCGTGGGAGGAATGCTTTTCGGCAAGCTTTTGGCGCACCTCTTCTTTTTTGGAATCCCCACGGCAATAATGGCTATCTATGCCACAGTCCTTGCTTCGGTGGGCGGAGCGCCTGCATCTCAAGGGTATCTGATGCTTTTGGTATTCTTTGCCTTCGAAGCGTTTGTGATCTCACTTTGCTTTATGATATCCGCTCTTGTGAAAAAGGGCTGGAAGGCTCTGCTTATATGCTATGGAGTATTAGCGGGAAGCTTTGTTGTTGGAGCGTTGTCTGCGCTGTTCAACGGCTTTATGGAGGGCGCTTTGGAGTTTTTCTCACCCTTCAGACGCTTTGATCCTACCGTCTTTGATCTTTTTGATATTTCCTCGATATTCTTCTATTTGTCGCTGTCGGCTTTGTTTATATACGTAAGCTATGTATACTATAACAAAGGCTCGGGTAGAGCGGTAAACAGCGTTTTGGGGAGCAGAACGGTCATTTCAACGGTAATGGCGGCGGGATTGCTTATAAATGTAGCCATATGCATAATCCCTTCGTCTGTCCGTCAGCTTGATATAAGCGCAGACCGAGTTTATTCGGTGTCAGAGCAGAGCAAGAGCTATCTTTCTTCTCTTGACGATGAGATAACTATTTATCTTATTGATCCCATAAGCTCCGAGGAGAAGCTGCATACCTTTATTCAGCGATACTGTCAGCTTTCAAGCAAGATAACTCTGCAGGAGGTGTATACCTCGAAGAACCCCGAGTTCCTTACTAAATACGGTATGTCCTCGGCTCCCGCATATTACAGCATGATAGTTGAGAGTAAGAATACCGGCAGATGGAAGCTGGTATCTACCGATGAATATTTTAAGTATTACAACTCTACGCTTCAGTATATGACACCCTCGGAGTATGAGGAGGCTGTGACCTATTATTCACAGATGTACGAGTACTATTACCAGAACCAGATAGGTAACGAGGATACCTTGGAAACTCTGCAGGAGCTGTTATATTCGCTTAGCTACCAGACCTCTCTATGCATAGATGCTGAGGAGGCTATCGGTACGGCTATCGAATACGTGACGGCTGACAAGGTTCCCACCCTTTATTTCCTTGGAGGTCACGGCGAAAAGGATATTTCTGCAAACCCGTTGAACATTACTGAAAATGGAGCTATTCCTGCCGATGCGGCGCTGATAGTTATAAACGATCCCGACGAGGATTACACGGCAAAGGATATCGCTCTGCTTTGCGAGTACAGTGAAAACGGCGGACGTCTTATCGTTATTACCGATTCGAGCGTGAACGACAAACCGAATCTTGCAAGGCTTCTTGAATGCTTCGGACTTCGCGCCGAGGATGGAGAGATAAGTGGCGAGGCAAATGTAAATCCTTCAAGTGAAGCCTTTGAGTTGTTGCCCTTTGAGAAGATAAATATAACGGGTGGAAGCTCTATCGTAGCGATAGAAAATACTGACCTTAAGTTCTCGAAGCTTTTGACCGCCTCCGTTGGAGCAGGTGAGGAGAAGGTGGAGAAGACACTTGCTATGGCTGTGTCCGAGAAGGGTGAGAAGAAGCTAATATGGCTCACGGGTGCTGATACCTTTAACCGTGACACTAACGGTATGACTGATACTGAGAAGACCGAATATACCAAGGCGGCGTATTGTGTTCAAGGGTCGGTAAGCTGGCTATGGAGAAGCTTTACGGCAAGCACGAAATTTCCAAATCCCAACGAATACGAGCCTGCCATGCTTATAGTTGAGAGCGGTACGGCGACCTTTATGGGCGTATTGTTTATAGGTGTTTTGCCTATCGCTATGGTAGGCGGCGCGTGGCTTAATCTTTACGTAAGAAAAAAGCGTAGCAAAGCACCTAAAGAAGCAGAATAATATTTAAGCAGGATATTGAATGATATCCTGCTTTTTTCTGTTGATTTTTTGCTTGAAATATGATAAAATGGTAATGAATAAATTATAGAGGTGGACTATGAACAACAAAGAGAAATTTATAGAAATATACAAGTCCTGTATCAAGAGAGAGGGCGCAGATAAGTTTTTGGATTATCTTATAGAGAAGACCGACTTTTTCACCGCTCCTGCAAGCACCCGCTTTCACGGGGCATACGAGGGTGGCCTTTTGGAGCACAGCCTTAACGTATACGAGTGTCTTTGCGACTATATCAAGCACTCTCGCTTCTGCCAGAAATATGGCTTCAGCTTTGATGACGAGAGCCTTGCTATCGTATCCTTGCTGCACGACGTGTGCAAGACCAATTTCTACAAGACCGAAATGCGAAACGTAAAGAAGAACGGAGTTTGGGAGAGCGTACCCTTTTACACCATAGAGGATAATCTTCCCTACGGTCACGGAGAGAAGTCGGTATATATCCTGTCGGGATTTATGCGCCTTACCCGTGACGAGGCCTTCGCTATACGCTACCACATGGGCTTCTCGGGTCCCGAGGATGCTTCTCAGGTAGGCAAGGCACTTGAGATGTTCCCCCTTGCATTCGCTCTTTGCATGGCGGATATGGAGGCGTCTTATTACATGGAGGGCTGTCCCTCAAAATAAATTTCAAGGAGAAGCGATATGAGTAAGCTTTCGTATCCTACGGCACATATAAAATCTACACCCGATCAAATTGCCAAGACCGTGCTTATGCCCGGCGACCCCAAAAGGGCAGAGCTTGTGGCAAAGAAATTTCTCGGCGACGCCAAGCTTTTTAACGACGTTCGCGGCGTTTCGGGATATACGGGAACGTGGAAGGGAGTATCCGTTTCGGTAATGGCAAGCGGTATGGGTATGCCGTCTATCGGAATATACAGCTACGAGCTTTACAATGCCTTTGGCGTGGAGAATATAATTCGCATAGGCTCTGCGGGCTCTATGCGTGAGGACGTAAAGGTTCGCGACATAGTTCTTGGAATGGGAGCTTGTACCGATTCCTCCTATGGAGCGCAGTTCGGGCTTGGCGGAAGCTTTGCGCCTATTTGTGACTACGGTCTGCTCGAGAGCGCAGTGGCGATAGGAAGAGAGAAGGGGCTTTCGCTTCACGTTGGAAATCTCCTTTCCTCCGACGTTTATTATGACGATAACCCCGAGAGCAATATCGCTTGGCGCAAGATGGGAGTTCTTGCAGTGGAGATGGAGGCGGCGGCTCTTTATATGAACGCCGCGAGAGCGGGCAAGCGCGCCCTTGCTATCTGCACCGTATCCAATTCCTTGGTCAGCGGCGAGGAGCTGTCGGCTGATGAAAGAGAGAATTCCTTTGGCGAGATGATAGAGCTTGCTCTTGATCTTGCAGTTAAATGCGAGGAAAAGATATGAAAAAGATAAAAAGAGTATTTCTTATGGTCCTTGACAGCGTAGGCGCGGGTG
>JAZQVZ010000049.1:0-3397 GCA_045632105.1 Eubacteriales bacterium
ACTTTTCTTCTCCTCGATAAGGTCGGTTGCGCTCTTGGGAGTCATATTCATTTTCCAGTTTCCTGCGATATCTTTTCTTCTCTTAGAAGGATTCATTTTTCTTTCTCCTTAACTTTTTATAAATTTTCAAACTGCGCCGCATTAAGCGGCGCAGTCATTTTTTGTTTTATTACTTGTCAAGCAGACAAGAGATACCGGGAAGATCCTTACCCTCAAGGAACTCAAGGGATGCACCGCCACCGGTGGAGATGTGAGTCATCTTATCAGCAAAGCCGAGCTTCTCAACAGCTGCAGCGGAGTCACCGCCGCCGATGATGGAGATAGCGCCGCTGTTAGCTACTGCAGCTGCAACAGCCTCAGTGCCGCCAGCGAAGTTCTTCCACTCGGAAACGCCCATAGGTCCGTTCCAAACAACAGTACCTGCGCCAACGATAGCGTTGGTGAAGAGCTCTCTGGTAGCGGGACCGATGTCAAGACCCATCCAGTCGGAGGGGATCTCAGTAGACTTAACAGACTTGTGCTCTGCGTTCTCATCGTACTCAGTAGCAACGATGTTGTCAACGGGGATCATGAAGTTGATGCCCTTTGCCTTTGCCTTTGCAACCATCTCGTTAGCGAGGTCGAGCTTGTCCTCCTCACAGAGAGAGGTTCCAACGTCGTGACCTGCAGCCTTGTAGAAGGTGTAAGCCATACCACCACCGATGATAAGGGTATCTACCTTATCGATGAGGTTGTTGATAACGCCGATCTTGTCGGAAACCTTAGCACCGCCAAGAATAGCAACGAAGGGACGAGCGGGATCAGCGAGAGCCTTGCCCATAACGTCGATCTCCTTCTGAATGAGGTATCCGCAAACTGCGGGAAGGTATGCAGCAACACCTGCGGTAGAAGCGTGAGCTCTGTGAGCAGAACCGAACGCATCGTTTACGTAAACCTCAGCAAAGGAAGCGAGCTCCTTAGCGAAGTCAGCACCGTTCTTGGTCTCTCTTGCATCAAAGCGTACGTTCTCGATAAGAACAGCCTCGCCCTCCTTAAGAGCAGCGATCTTAGCCTTTGCATCCTCACCGATGATATCCTCAGCAAAGGTAACCTTGTCGCCGAGAAGCTCGTTAAGTCTTGCAGCAACGGGCTTAAGAGTGAACTTCTTCTTATCGCCGAGAGCCTTCTCAAGAAGCTCAGCCTTTGCAGCTGCCTGCTCCTCTACGGGAAGAGCCTCAACCTTCTGCTTCTCCTTCTTGGTAAGACCGAATCCCTCGGTAAATATAGCGTGGGGCTTACCCATGTGAGAGCAAAGAATTACCTTTGCGCCCTTGCCGAGAAGATACTTGATAGTGGGAAGAGCCTCTACAATTCTCTTATCGGAGGTAATAACGCCATCCTTGAGAGGTACATTGAAGTCGCAACGAACAAGAACTCTCTTGCCGGCTACGTCAATGTCTTCAACTGATTTTTTGTTGTAAGTCATTTTGGTATATCCACCTTTCAATTTATTTTCCAACTTATAATATACCACAATTTCCCACGGATATCAAGTGTATTTGTAAAAAAATTTGCACTTTTGTTAAAAGAATATCATATATTCTCGGTTTATTCTCTATTTCATCTCGTTTTGCAGAAACGCGACTATCTTTTTCTCCTCTCGGGACACCTTCACCTGAGAAAGTCCCAGAGCATCAGCCACCTGCTGTTGTGTCTTATTCCTGAAATATCTAAGCAAAACTATCTTCTGCCACTGAAGAGGCATCTTTGCTATTGCCTGACGAAGCGCCATTCGGTCGAAAAATCGGCTGTTCTCCTCAAGGCTGTCGGCGTCTGCAATAGTATCCTCAAGCAGAGCGCCATCCTCATCTCCATAGGCAAGATCAGACAATGATGCGGGAGGCGACATAGCGTCGATAGCCATAGCCGCTTCCTCGGCGCTGACCCCCACTATCTCGGCAAGCTCCCGCACTCTCGGCTCTCTACCCTCGCGCTCAAGTATGCTATTCCTCGCCCTCATAAGCTCTATACCCAGCTTTTTATAGTACCGCCCCACCTTTATAGGTCCCTCGTCACGAAGAGCGCGCCGTATCTCGCCGAATATCATAGGCACGGCGTATGTGGAAAAGCAGGTGCCACGCTCGAGCTCAAAGCTTCTTATTGCCTTGATAAGCCCGATAGTGCCTATCTGCATAATATCCTCCATATCCATTCCCCGCTCACGAAACCTCAGGGCTATACTTCGCACAAGCCCTCGGTTTATAACGATAAGCTCCTCGGTGGCTCGCATAGCCTCTCCCTCTTCTCCACGCTGGGCGCACTCTATAAGCTCTCTGTTGGCTATATACTTACCGTTTATTCTCTCGCCTTCAGATATTTGAACAGCGTCACAGTAGTTCCCTTTTTGCACGACGAAAATACCCTCACCTTATCACAAAAGCTCTCCATAACCGTAAATCCCATTCCGCTTCGCTCTCCTGCCGCATCGGTGGTATAGAGAGGCTGACGAGCCTGCTCCACGTCCTCTATTCCACAGCCCTTATCCTTTATCTCAATGCGGACAAGATTACCCTTGCACAGACGAACGGTTATGTATATTATCCCGATGGTATCCCGATAGGCGTGAACTATACAGTTTGTCACCGCCTCGGATACGGCGCATTTTATGTCTGCAATATCTGCGGCGGAGGGGTCGAGCTGTGAGCAGAATGCCGCCACAGCCGCTCTCGCCGCGCCCTCGTTTACCGACAGAGAGGGCAATCTCAATTTCATTTCATTCAATACGTCGGCAGAAAACCGATTTTTAGTTCCCTTAGGCTTCATTCCCATTCTCCTTTGCTTCTATCTTTACTATCTTTTCAAGTCCCGCCAGTCTGAATATCTTCAGCACCCGCTCGTTTGGCTCACGAAGCACCAGCTCGCCTCCCACGGCGCGCATTTTCTGGTAGCGTCCCATTATCAGCCCAAGCCCCGAGCTATCCATAAAATCTATGCCTGACAGCTCAAGCACCGCGCGTCTTGGACGCAAATCTGCTATCCTTCCGTCTATCTCGCTTCGCACTGCCACGGCGCTGTGATGGTCTATCTCGCCCGACAAACGTATCACCAGCTCGTCGCCGTTTTCTTTTATGTCTAACAAGCAATTTCGTTTTAGCATTTTCAACCTCCGTTTTTTTACTTTTTTACATTTTATCACGTTATAGACGCGTAATTTGTCAAAGGATGTAGCAAATAAAAAATAGTATTTATTACCAAAATATGTAAGCGTTTTATTATTTCCCTTTATTTTTTCTCATTTTTTGAAACTTTTTTTCAAAATACTATTGCATTTCAAAATTATTATGATAAAATGTATGTGTATCAAATTTTATTCTATATGGAGGAATTTATCATGGCATACAAGATTACTGATGAGTGC
>JAZQVZ010000050.1:0-7574 GCA_045632105.1 Eubacteriales bacterium
GGGGAACTTGTCGGGGTACTTGGTCCAATCAAACTTACCCGAATCAACTATACAACCGCCCACAGCCGCTCCGTGACCGGCCATATATTTTGTGGTGGAGGGGGGAACGATGACAGCGCCCCATTCAAAGGGACGGCAGTTTACGGGAGTTGCAAAGGTGTTGTCAATAATCAGAGGAACGCCGTGAGCGTGAGCAACCTTAGCAAAGAGCTCAATGTCAAGAACGGTAAGAGCGGGGTTAGCGATGGTCTCGCCAAACACAGCCTTGGTGTTCTCTCTGAACGCCGCGTGAAGCTCCTCCTCGGTGGAGTCGGGGGAAACGAATGTAAACTCGATACCCATTCTCTTGAGAGTAACCGCAAACAGGTTGTAGGTTCCTCCGTAGATAGTAGAACAAGCAACCACGTGATCTCCACAGGAAGCAATGTTAAATATAGCGAAGAAATTCGCAGCCTGACCGGATGAGGTCAGCATAGCGGCAGTACCGCCCTCCATATCGCATATCTTCGCAGCAACGCTGTCGTTGGTGGGGTTCTGAAGACGGGTGTAGAAATAACCCGAAGCCTCAAGGTCAAAGAGCTTACCCATATCTGCGCTGGAGGCATACTTAAAGGTGGTGCTCTGAATTATCGGAATCTGTCTGGGCTCACCGTTTCCGGGGGTGTAGCCGCCCTGAACACATTTAGTTTCTATCTTATAATTAGACATAAAATTCTCCTTTGTGGAACTATACATTTTATTATAACACAAAGAAATAAAATATTCAACAATTTTGCAAAAATAATAAAAAACAAGCGGAGCCGTTTCCAGCTCCGCTGTTTTATTTTTAATATCCTTGATTAAAAAGTATAATCGGTTCCGTTCATGTTTGCAGAAACAGGAACACCACCTTCGAACACGATAGTAGCTTCCATTCCCATTCCGTCGCTAACAACTACTTCGCCCTCTGCGAGAGTTCCGGTCAATACTACTGCCATTCCGGTTCTGGGATGAACAAAAGTAAATACAACTTCATCGCCGTTTATTTCAACAGTAACCTCGTTATTCCACTCATCCTTACCAGTATAAACAGTGTCTTCTTCCTCTTCCTCATCAGCACCAAAAGTATAGTCGGTTCCGTTCATGTTTGCAGAAACAGGAACACCACCTTCGAATACGATAGTAGCTTCCATTCCCATTCCGTCGCTAACAACTACTTCACCCTCTGCGAGAGTTCCGATCAATACTACTGCCATTCCGGTTCTGGGATGAACAAAAGTAAATGTAACTTCATCACCATTTACTGCAACGGTAACTTCGTTACCCCAAGCATCTTTACCGATGTAAGTATCGCTTTCTACGGGCTCTTCGCCACCTGCATTAGATGCCTTGTAGAAAACGTCGATCTCCCACTCTTCCGTGGTGGTAGAAGCTACATAGAATTCAAATGTCTCGCCAGCTTCAAGATAAAGCGTTACATTTCCGCCATCAGTTCCGTAATAATCCAACTCAGGATCAGATGTCCAGAGTTCGCAACCCTCCTTATTCCAAATACCGAGACCGGAAGGAACAACAAAGGTGTACTCACCTGCATTCATAGCAGTAAACTCATAAAGGTCGATCCAACAGTAGTTATCGGTAGTTTCTACATACATAGTGCTGAAGTACTCACCGATATCAACGGGCTTATCTTCGCCGTCGTCGCCACCCCAAGTCTCGTAAATATCAAAGGGCTGGCCGGGGCCAAAGGTTACGCTAACAGGACATCCGTACTCGTTCACTGTAAGCATAGGAGTTACACCGGTATACTCACCAGACAGATACTCAAACATAATCTCTCCGTCTACGATGGTATAGCTGTAAGTAGTAACAGCAGTCATACCGTTAACGGAAACATTGAATTCTACGGTATCATTCTCGATGTCGAAGGTCAACTCAATAGTATTCTCGCCCAGCATTCCGAGAGCAGATCCCTCGTAATGCTCTGCAAAACCGTCGTCGGTAAGAGGCGGAGCAATGATAGTAATATCGGTATAGAAATATGTTACAGTCGCGATCTCACCATCTTCATTGCAGTAAATAGCATACATAGATGCATCAGCAACGTCGCCAAATACATCAATAATAGTATAAACGTTCTCTTCAACGGTGTAGTAGAGTATTGCGGGAGCATCCTCGTAATCCCACTGGAAGGTTACAACGCCAAGCGACTCATAGAAGTTCAGAGTAAATACGTCGCCCCAAGACATTTCCTTTACAATAGTTGTAGAAGGAGTTACCTCGGAAAGATCGGGAGCAACGTAATCTTCCTCTCCGTTTATAGTAATGGTAGTTACGCCATCTTCAACTGCAACGATAATTGCAGCTGCTTCAAGACCAAATATGTCTTCTTCTACGGAATCATAGTTCACAAGATCGTATCCGCTCTCAAAAGTAGGAACTATGGTAACTACACCCTCGTTTTCAACGAGCTCTATTACATAGGTCAAGCTATACATCATAGTAACATCGTCAACAGTAAAGGGAGCCTTTACGGACATGCTTCCGGTGTTACTATAGAAATCCCAGTAGATCTCCACGTCGTAATGGGAATCTACAAATTTGTGGTTACCAACAATACCTACTATTATAGGAGATATAGCTTCTACGTTAAAAGCATAAGGAGTATCAACCTCAGAGCTCAAACCAAAATACAAGAACTTAACAACGTACTCGCCTGCAGCAAGCTCATACAGACCAAATTCATTACATTCAATCAGAGTGCCCTCTGCATCGTAAATTTCGTACCAGGTATCAGATATAAAGCCGTATGTTCCGTTCTCGGTAATAGCGAGAAGTCTTTCAGCTTCGCTTGCTTCGATTTCTTCTGCAGTATAGTAAACAGAGTTTTCACCAACAACAAATATCTTGTCGGCTCCACAAACAACACACTTATTGTTCTCGTATTCAGCGTGAGGCAGCTTAGCGATAGGCTCTGCCTTAAGGGTCTCAGTGTTACAAACGGAACACTTCTTACCCTGAGTAGTACCCTCGCTAGAGCATGTTGCTGCAACAGCCTTTACGGTCTCTACCTCGGTATGACCCTTAGCAGGGATAGTTTCCTGCTTTATTTCATGGCCGCAAGTCTTACACTTAGTAGCGTCGGTAAGACCTGTTTCGGTACAGGTTGCTGCCTTGCCAGCAGTAGTTACTTCCATGGTGTGACCAAGTGCAGGAACTTCTGTGGGCTTAGTAAGAACGACATGGCACATACCGCACTCTTCACCTGCGGTAGCGCCCTTTTCGGTACAAGTGGGAGCAACAGCGGGAGTGGTAACGTTCAAGTGACCGGTTGCAGGAACTTCCTCCTGTGCAACCATAACGGTGGCACAAACAGCGCACTTCTTACCCTCGGTAAGACCTGCCTGAGTACAGGTTGCGCTAACTGCGGGAACAACCTGCTCTACGCATGCTGCGAACTCAGTCTCCTGAGTGTAGGTTGCACCACACTCTGTACAGGTGGTGGTCTGTTCGCCATGCTCTTGGCATGTTGCCTTCTTTACCTCGGTCCACTCACCCCATGTGTGGGTGTGTACGACAGCCTCTGTGGGCTTCTCGGTAGGCTTTTCAGTTGCTTCAGCCTGAGTTTCTTCAGGAGCTTCGGTAGGCTCTTCTCTGTTACAAGCAGTGAACACCATTACGAAAGCAAGAAGAACAAGGCACAAAAGCAATGTTACTTTAAGTGTTTTTTTCATAATATCCTCCTTGAAAAAATATTAACACATTTTAAGTATTGTTACAAGTTTATCATACTTTTGACGTCTTGTAAAGCCCCTTTTTGCATTTTTGTTAAAAAATATGTAAAAAACTCCCGAAAAATCTTTTCGGGAGTTTCAATTATTTGTAATTTTTGTATTTCAGGCGCAAATTATCAGCTATCATGGCAATAAATTCGCTATTTGTAGGCTTTCCTCGATTATTTTGGATAGTATATCCAAAGTAGGAATTAAGCGTATCCACATCCCCTCTATCCCACGCGACCTCAATGGCGTGACGGATTGCCCTTTCTACTCGACTCGTGGTGGTCTGATACTGCTTTGCTACCGACGGATAGAGAATTTTCGTCACGCTGTTAATGATCTCGCTGTCCTTGATAGTCAAAAGAATTGCGGTGCGGAGATATTGGTATCCCTTAATATGGGCAGGCACACCTATCTGGTGAATTATCTTGGTTACCTGAGCCTCCATATCGGGCGTCTTCTCCTGTTCCGGCTCTACCTCCCTTTCCTCTCCGCTTCGGCTCTTTGCCAGCGAGCTTATATGTCTGCAAAGGCTCTCCACGTTATAGGGCTTCAAGAGGCAGAGATCGGCGCCCGAATTTGCCGCCTCAATAAAGATGCTTTGCTTGGAAACCATTGAAACCACTATGAATGCAGGGGGCTTATCGGGAGCAAATTTGAGGTTTTTGCAGTTGTTAAGTACTCCTATTCCGTCAAGCTTTGACAGCCACACGTCAATGATCGCCACGTCGGGATGATTCTTGCCTATTTGTATCAGCGCCTCCTCTCCGTTGCCCGCCTCCAAAAGATTTGTAAATCCCGCCTTTCTTAGCTCGTTACACAAAGCGGCGCGATCGGTGGCGTTTTCATCGGCTATCAATATTTTAATCGCTTTTTTCATAATCTTCCTCCAATTTTTTCTTTAGTATCCATATTTTACCATATTTCAAACGAAAAATCAAGGAATTTACAAAATTTACCAATGGTAATTTTTACCAAACTTTTCGCGGAAATTTGTATTTTATACACAAAACCGTTAGCTTAGAAAAATGATCTACAATTTTGGCGTAGCTATTGACAAACCTTAAAAATAATGGTATAAAGGTCTTATGTGAAAGCGAAAGGCAGGTATCTTTTATGAACAACATCCCCCGCAATCAGCACCCCCGTCCTGACAGGCACCGCGACAGCTGGCTTTGTCTTAACGGCACCTGGGATTTTGAGATAGATGACGCCTTGGTCGGCGTTTCCAAAAAGTTTTTTGAGCGCGAGAGCCTCAACGGTAAGATAACCGTTCCCTTCTCACCCGAAAGCGTTCTTTCGGGCGTTGCTCACACCGACTTTATGAATTCCGTATGGTACAGACGCGACCTTGAGATCCCCTCCGAATGGGCGGGCAAGCGCGTTATCTTCCACATTGATGCATCCGACTACGAATCCACCGTTTATGTAAACGGCAAAAGAGTAGGCACTCATCGCGGTGGATATACCTCCTTCCAATTTGATATAACCGATTACCTCTGCGACAGCGGAAACTACGTTACGGTTCACGCTATCGACGACATTCGCTCCGGGCGCCAGATTTCAGGCAAGCAGACGCAAAAGAGCCTGACATCCTACGGTTGCTTCTACACTAGAACCACAGGTATCTGGCAAACCGTTTGGCTTGAAGCTGTTGAACCCGCTCACGTTTGCACTTACAAGGTATTTGCTAACATTTCCGCTCCTTCCGTATCTCTCGAGGTACTTACCGAGGACGCTATCGGTGCCAAGCTTACCGTAAAGGCTTCCTATAAAGGCAAGCCTATGGGAGAGGCGACCTGCACAGTCAACTCTCAATCTACGACGGTAGATATCGCTCTTGCTGAAAAGCACCTCTGGGAGTGCGGCAACGGCCGTCTGTATGACCTCGCCTTCTCTCTGACCAAGGACGGAAAGACCGACGTTATGGACGGATATTTCGGTCTGCGCGAGCTATCGCTTACCAAGGAAAAAGGAATGACTATCAACGGAAAGACCGTGTTTGGTCGTTTCGTGCTTGATCAGGGCTTCTATCCCGACGGTATCATAACCGCGCCCTCCGACGAAGCACTGATATTTGACATCGAAGCTTCTATGGCTTGCGGATTCAACGGCGCAAGACTTCACCAGAAGGTATTTGAGCCCCGCTTCCTCTACCATGCCGATCGCCTTGGATATATGGTTTGGGGTGAAGCAGGTAACTGGGGGCTTGACACTAGTCTTGACGATAACATCTACAACATTCTTCCCGAATGGATCGAAGAGGTTGAGCGTGACTTCTCCCACCCCTCTATCATAGGGTGGTGTCCCACTAACGAGGTTTGGTACGGCACCGACAAGCATCCGTCTGTCAAACTGCTCGATACGGTATACGACGTAACCAAGGCGCTTGACAAGACACGCCCTGTTATTACCTCTAGCGGCTCCTATCCCACCGAGCGCACCGACGTTCACGATGTTCACGATTACGAGCAGAATCCCGAAAGCTTTAGCTCCTACTACTCCGAAATAGCAAATGGAATCGTCAAGGATCATCTTTTCCGAAGAGATCCTAAAAAGCAGTATTACAAGCCCCACCTCCCTGTTTTCGTAAGCGAGTACGGCGGAATTGCTTGGGTAATGGAAGAGGATGCTACCGCTTGGGGCTACGGCAAGAGCGTTGAAAACGAGAGAGAGTTCTTTGAGCGCCTTAAAGGACTTACCGACGTGCTTCTTGATAACCCCTATGTCTTCGCACTCTGCTATACTCAGCTCACCGACGTTGAGCAGGAGCAGAACGGTCTGCTTACCTATGGTAGAAAATTCAAGTTTGCTCCCGAAAGATATAAGGAAATATTCGCAAGAAAAGCATTTATTGAAGATTAAAAAAAAACACCGAGCAATGCTCGGTGTTTTTTATATTCTTTCTAACATGCGAAGAGTCTGCTCAATGCTACCTCTCTCGCCTGTCCATACGAAATTGTCAGCGATTATGCGATAATCGGTAACGAGGAAGCACTCAAGACCAGCCATGGACGCGCCCTTCATATCGTCGTCCTCATCGTTGCCTATCATAAGGCAATTCTCGGGAGCTACTCCGATCTTCTCGCAAATTTCAAGATAATACTTGGGATTGGGCTTACAGAAGCTCGAATTCTCATATCCTGTAACAAGGGTAACATCCTCAGGAGAAAGACCAAGCCAACTCAATCTCTCAAGCTGAGCCGCCATAGGAAATACGGGATTCGTCGCAATAACGACCTTTCGACCGTTACGTGCTGCCGCTGCTATCATTTCTACCGCCAAGGGATTTTCTGTTGTAAATTCCTTCAGATTCTTAAAGCCGTCAAGATAGAAATCGTCAAGCGTGGAGATCAGTTCCCTGCCGTCGCTTCCGGTCGCCTCGGAAAATCCGTTCCAGAACGCGTCCATATTGCTTACAGAGCCATCATTCTGCATCATTTTACCGATGCCGCCCATCATTCCCTTGCCAAATCTTTCGGGATCTATACCGCGAATAGAAGCATAGATGGATATAGCTTTGAAATATTTCTTTATGAAATCGTTCTGATCCAAAGGAAGCAACGTTCCGTCAAGATCAAAAAATATAGCCTTTATCTCGGAATTATTTTTCATTACCATATCCTCCTTGGCTCAAAAATTGCAAAAAAAAGGAACAACACAAGGTTGCTCCTTAACATATGTCCATTGAAAACCGAACAAAGATAAAGAAGGAAGAAGCGAAACTCAAGTAATTAAAATCGTTTTGAACAATAAAGTTCAAGCCCTCGGTCTATTAGTATCGGTCAGCTAAACACATTACTGTGCGTACACCTC
>JAZQVZ010000051.1:0-10703 GCA_045632105.1 Eubacteriales bacterium
CGGGAAAAACGGGTCAAAAAAGAGACATACCCGACAAAAAGTATTGTCAATAGAATTGTACATCAAGAATATATGGTAAAAAACCAAAAAAATGTTTACAAAGCCGAAGCTATGTGCTATAATATTATAATAGGGTAATTATTTTATATTTATAGATCAACCGCCGTTTTTACGGCTAAAGAAATATGAAAGGAACGGCTTTCAAATATATGCAGAACAAAAAAACTGACTGGCTTACAAAACTTGAAGAAATACCGGCTCGAATCTACGTGATGCTTGCTATTATCATGCTTGCTATCCACACCGCTATTTGCGGATTTACAAGCGTAGATCCCGTAAGCTCCGGTATAATCATAATACTCATTTACGGTGCCGCCTCGGCTACCGTATATCTGGTGGCGCAGAAAAGGCTGCAGCTTTTCCGCATAGGATCCAACATATCCCACGAACAGTCGCAAAGCGTAATATACACCTTCAGAAATCAGCTGAAGCTTCCCTACGCGGTTATCAGCGATCAGGGTAAAATACTTACCGCAAACGCGGCCTTCTCAAATGCTACCGGACACAACGGCTCATTGTTCAACGTAAGCATAGACACGATCTGCTCTCTCAACCTTCAGGAGCTCCTTGAGCTTTCTAACAAGAGAAGCACGTCTGTTGAGGACACCGACTATGAATCCTTCGAGGACACTCCCCTTAAAGACGTAAAGAAGGCAGAGATCGCTGAGATGCAGGGACGAAAGTTCCGTATGGAATGTCATCCTCTTTCCTCTAAGGGCAAGATTTACTACATCGTAGTATTTTATGACATAACCGAGCTTAGCAATCTCGCCACCCTTCACCGCAACCAGCTTACCGCTATTGGATATATCTCCATAGACAACCTTGAGGAGATAGCTCAATACGTAAAGGTCAACTATCAGGATGAGACCCGAAAGGTAAGCAAGCTTCTTGACGAATGGGCATCTAAAATGGGTGGGGTGCTTTGCGAATACGAAACCAATAAGTTCTTGATACTTTTCACTCAGGAAATGCTTATGGAGTGCATACGCGACAAGTTCAGCATTCTTGGTGACGTACACAAAATAGAGATCGGCGACGCGCACATTCCGCTCACCGTATCTATGGGAATTGCTACTACCGGTGAGACCCTTGAGGAAAGAGAGCACGATGCGATGGTTTCTCTCGATATGGCTCTCCAGCGCGGTGGCGACCAGGTGGTTCTTAAGAACGTAACAGGTCTTTTCTATTTTGGAGCAAAGACCAAGACCCTCCAGAAGCGTACACGAGGACACGGTAAGATCATTTACGCAAAGCTTGCAAATCTTATCGAGAACTCCTCCAACGTTCTCATTATGGGTCACAGAACCCCCGACTTCGACTGCATTGGAGCCTGCATAGGAGTTACCACTCTTATCAAAAATATGTTCGAGGATAAGCCTGTCAAGATAGTAATGGACACGAACTCTGAAAACTTCTTGGCTTGTACATCCCGTCTTTGCGCTCTTGCAGACTATAAGGATATGTTTATTGACGGCGTAAGCGCTCTTGAATATAACGAGTCCGACACGCTTCTCATAATAGTCGATGCAAATAACCTTGCGATCGTGGAATCTCCCGATCTTGCAAAGACCGCATTCAGAAAGGTCATCATTGACCACCACATTAAGAAAGAGGAATTCGACGAAGAGCCTGAGCTTGCTTACATCGACCCCTCTGCATCCTCTGCCTGCGAGCTCATCGCAGAAATGCTCGAGGAAGTGCTTCCTCCCGACACTACGTTTAAGGAAGAGGCAAACGTTATGATATCGGGCATAATGCTTGATACCAAGAACTTTACAAGAACTGTTGGTATGCGAACCTTTGCGGCGGCGCTTTACCTTAAAAATGCGGGAGCTGATCCCGAGTATGCAAGAACCTTCTTTGAGGAGGCATACGAGGATTACCTCTCTGCGGCGCAGTTTGGAAGCAACTCCAAAATACATCGCGAGCATATCGCTATTGCCAGCGCAGTAGATCCCGGAAGCACAAATGCAAGAGTTCTTGCGGCAAAGGCTTCGGATAAGCTTCTTGCAATAAAGGACGTCCACGCGGCGTTTGCGCTTATTCTTGTAGGTGACGACGTTCACGTATCGGCACGCTCCGACGGAAGCATAAACGTACAGCTGATAGTAGAGCAGCTCGGCGGAGGCGGTCACTTCGATATGGCAGGCGTTGCCATAAAGAACAGCACCCTCGAGGATGCCGAACAGGCTATTGTGAATGCTATCGACAATTATCTTGATAGTGTCGAAGAAAACCAAGAAGATTAACACAAAGGAGATATATTTATGAAGGTCATTTTATTAGCAGACGTAAAGGGTCAGGGCAAGAAGGACCAGATGGTCGAGGTATCCGACGGATACGCAAGAAACTTCCTCTTCCCCAAGAAGCTTGCGATTCCCGCCGATTCCAAGGCTATGAACGAGATCAAGAACAAGGAATCCTCCAAGCAGCACAAGATAGACGTAGAAAAGGCACAGGCACAGGAGACCGCAAAGAAGCTTGAGACCATCACCGTGGTATTCGAGTATGCGGCAGGTCCCGACAAGAAGCTTTACGGCTCGGTAACCGCTAAGGATATCTCCGAGGCGCTGAGCAAAAACTTCGGCATTGAGATAGACAAGAGAAAGATCACCCTCACAGAGCCCATCAAGTCCTTTGGAACCTTTAAGGCAGATGCGAAGCTCTTTACCGACGTGAACGCTAAGATCACCGTCGAGGTCACCTCTAAAAAGAAGTAAACCATAATTCAGAAAGGTAAGGATTTTACAAATGGATGAGCTTGTCAGAAAGCTTCCCTTCTCTCTGATAGCCGAACAGTCCCTGCTCGGCTCGATACTTGTCGATCCCGAATCGCTCAACGACATAACCGAGATAATATCCGCAACCGACTTTTATCTGTCGGAGCATTCGCAGATATACACCGCTATGCACGAGCTTTTCATCATCAACAAAGAGATCGACGTAGTAACCCTTATAGATATGCTGGTATCCAAGGGAATATACAGCAAATCAGGAGGAGAGGATTACATAAGATCGCTCTATCAGGTGGTTCCCAATGCCCTTAACATCAAGGACTACGCCACCATAGTAAAGCAAAAGAGCCTGCTTCGCAGCCTTATAGAGACCTGCTCGGATATTTCCGACAAGGCTTACAGCGAGGAAGGCAAGCCCGAGGAGCTGGTTGAGTTCGCCGAGGCTAAGATATTCGATATCGCTCAGGGACGCGACTCCAAGAGCTTCCGTCACATTCGCGACGTTATCGGAAACGTATATCAGGAGCTTGATACCCTTTCAAAGGAGGGCGCAGGCTCACGCGGAACCAAGACGGGATTCTCGGGAATCGATAACGTTCTTGCAGGTATGGGTAACTCCGACCTTATTCTCGTAGGAGCTCGACCCGGTATGGGTAAGACCTCCTTCGTGCTTAACATAGGTACCAACGTGGCGTTGCAGACAGGCAAAAACGTTTGCATATTCTCGCTGGAAATGTCAGCCGAGCAGCTGGTTACACGTATCCTTTCGAGTGAAGCTATGATAGACAGCTACGCCTTGAGAACGGGTAAGCTTGACACCAAGCAGTGGGAGGATATTGCGGCAACCGCAACCAAGCTTGCAGGCTGTAATATACTCATAGACGATACCGCAGGTATTACCGTTTCTGGAATGAAGGGTAAGCTTCGCAGAGTTAAGGATCTGGGACTTGTAGTCGTTGACTACCTCCAGCTTATGCAGAGCGATAAGAAGACCGACAGCAGAGTTCAGGAGGTCGGTGAGATCTCCAGAGGACTTAAGCTTATGGCTAAGGAGCTTAACGTTCCTATCGTTTGCTGCGCTCAGCTCTCCCGTGGACCCGAGAGCCGTACCGACAAGCGTCCTATGCTTTCTGACCTTCGTGACTCGGGAAGCATCGAGCAGGACGCGGATACAGTTCTCTTCCTTTACAGAAATGAATATTATGACGTGGATGCTAATCCCGAGGAAGGAAGCATTGCCGAGGTAATTATCGCCAAGAACCGTCACGGTTCTCAGGGAACCGTCAAGGTAGGCTGGGTAGGACGATTCACTAAGTTCCGCTCGCTTGCCAACGATAATATGCAAGAGGGATAAACAATGAACAGTATGCCCACAGGCTTTAAGGCTCCGCATCTTCTTTCGGGGCTTGATAAGGAAAGCTCTGTTTTGGTAGGACTTTCTGGAGGCTCGGACTCCACCGCCCTGCTTCATCTGCTGTGCAGATATGCAGAAGAAACGGGAGCCGAGATATTCGCTGCTCACGTCAACCACGGCATAAGAGGAGACGAGGCAGATCGTGATGAACGCTTTTGCAAGTCACTTGCCGAAAAGCTTGGCGTGAAATTCTTCTCGCTCAAAGCCGACGTCCCCCAAATTGCAAAGGATAGCGGTGAAAGCATCGAAACTGCGGCAAGACGCGTAAGATATGAATATTTCGATAGGCTTATGCGAGAGAATAACATAAAGGTCCTTGCCACCGCCCACAATGCAGATGACAATCTTGAAACCATACTTTTCAATATTGCCAGAGGAACGGGACTTGGCGGACTTTGCGGTATTCCCGATTGCCGTCCCTGCGAGTGCGGTGTGGTGATACGCCCTATTCTCGGTATGGAGAAAAAGGATATCGTAGCCTATTGCAAGGAAAACGGGCTTGACTACGTCACCGACAGCACCAATACCGACACCGATTACACCAGAAACAAGATAAGAGCTGAGATAATTCCCGTAATGAAGCAGATAAACTCGGGAGCCGTCAGAAATGCGGCAAGAATGAGCGAGAGCCTTCGAGCAGATTCGCTCTGCCTTGAAAGCATGGCAGGCTGGTTTATCGAGGAGCTTCGGGATAACTACTCAATAGAGACTGAAAAGATATGCGGCTCGCCTTCATCGATAGTAAACCGCGCCCTTATCCGTCTTTACGATGAGATATCGGGAGGTAAGACCTTAGAGCAAACACATATCAACGCTCTCCGCGCTCTTGCGCAAAAGGGTATTCCCCATTCCTCTGCTTCTCTCCCCGGAGGCATTGAGGCGGTTATCGAAAATAAAAAGCTTTGTCTTATAAAAAAAGAAGATAAGCCGAAGGAATGTGACGGCTTTGAGCTTGCTCTTACCGAGGGCTCAAATCTCATTTCACAAACAAATTCGGAAATCGTCATAGGAACTTCACAGAGTTCCAAAAATGTTTACAAAAAATCAATACTGTTGTCTATTGCATCTGATAAAATAAACGGTGCATTGATAGCAAGAAGCCGCGCGGGTGGCGACAAGATACGCATGGGCGGAATGAGCAAAAGCGTCAAGAAGCTTATGTGCGACAAGAAAATACCCGTAGAGCTGCGTTCAAGAATTCCCGTTATCTGCGATAACGAAGGAATTCTGGCTATTCCCTTTATTGGAATACGCGACGGTGCAAAATATGACCCCAAAAAAGCAACTGCTTCTCAGGAAACAGATGTAAGATTTTATTTATACTAACTCGGAATTACTTTGACCAAATCAGGAAAGGCTAAAAATTATGATAGCAGACATCAAAAACATTCTCGTAAACGAACAGGAACTCTCCACAATTTGCGATACTCTTGCAGCGCAGATCACCGAAGATTACAAAAACTCTGACAAGAAGCTCGTGCTTATATGTATTCTTAAGGGATCCCTTATGTTTACCACCGAGCTTATGAAGAGAATAAATCTTCCACTTGAGGTAGAATTTATGAAGGTATCCTCCTACGGTTCTAATACCGTTTCCTCGGGATACATAAACATACATCTCGACATAGAGCGCGATGATATGAAGGACGTGGACTTTATCATTGTTGAGGACATAGTCGACAGCGGAAAGACCCTTTCTCATCTCGTAAGATACCTTAAGGAACGCGGAGCTGCAAGCGTAAAGACCTGTACTCTACTTGATAAGCCCGACCGCAGAGCCGTTGACTTTACTCCTGATTACAGAGGAAGAGTAATTCCCGATGAATTCGTTGTAGGCTTTGGTCTGGACTACAGCGAAAAATACAGAAATCTCCCCTTCGTAGGAGTTCTTAAGCCCGAAGTTTACAACTGAGGTCTTCAATTTTTACCCGGAGGAATCAAATGAAGAAACACAGCAATTTGAAAATTATTATCTTCTATATAGTTCTCTTTGCCGTAGTGATATTTGCCCTCTCCATCATGTTCAATCAGAAGGATACTGTTGACATCGCTTATAGCGACGTAGTTAACTACTTCAAGAACGATCAGGTGGCAGAGTTCGTCATCGACGAAGACAATTATATAGAGATGAAGGTATTCGTCCTTGATGCGGAGGGTAATCCTACGCTGGACGGAAACGGAAATAAAATAACTACGGTAGTGGGCTATCAGCTCCAGAGCCTTGGTCTTTTCGTCGAGAACTGCTCTGACTACTATATGAACTCTGCTAATATCGTGAAATACGATATAGAGCCCGAAACCGTTCTTCCCTGGTGGGTAAGCTTCCTGCCCTATATTATTATAACCATTGTAGTGATCGTTCTCTATATTCTTATGATGAGAGCGGCAACCGGAGGTGGAGCAGGCAAGATCAACTCCTTTGGAAAGGCAAAGGTAAAAATCCCCCAGAATGACAAAAACAAGGTCCTCTTTAAGGACGTTGCAGGCGCTGATGAGGAAAAAGAAGAGCTTGAGGAGGTCGTAGAATTCCTCAAGGATCCCGCAAAATTCTCTAAGCTCGGCGCAAAGATTCCCCACGGCGTACTTCTCGTGGGCCCTCCCGGTACAGGTAAGACATTACTTGCAAAGGCAGTAGCAGGAGAGGCAGGAGTTCCCTTTTTCTCCATCTCGGGATCTGATTTCGTTGAAATGTTCGTGGGTGTTGGTGCTTCCCGTGTGCGCGATCTCTTTGAGACCGCCCGTAAAGCTCCCGCCTCCATTATATTCATAGACGAGATAGATGCAGTAGGACGTCACAGAGGCGCAGGTCTTGGTGGTGGACACGACGAGCGTGAGCAGACACTGAACCAGCTTCTCGTAGAGATGGACGGCTTTGGCTCTCACGACGGCATTATAGTTATCGCGGCAACAAACCGCCCCGATATTCTCGACCCTGCACTTCTCCGTCCCGGAAGATTTGACCGTCAGATAACCGTAAACTACCCCGACATCAAGGGTAGAGAGGAAATACTTCAGGTTCACGCAAGAAATAAGCCCTTTGAAGAAAGCGTTGATTTTGCAAAAATTGCGAAGACCACCGCAGGCTTTACCGGTGCTGACCTTGCAAACCTTCTTAACGAGGCTTCGCTTCTCGCCGCAAGACGAGGCAAGAGCCTTATTGGTATGGATGATATCGAGGATGCATTCATTCGCGTTATCGCAGGTCCTAAGAAGAAGTCCAGAGCTATGAAGGAGCGCGAAAAGAAGAACACCGCTTATCATGAAGCAGGACACGCGATCATCGCTCACGTTCTTCCCACCATGGACCCCGTTCAACAGATATCCATTATCCCCAGCGGCAACGCTCTGGGATATACCCTTAATCCTCCCAAAGAGGATAAATACAGCGTTTACAAGAACGAGCTCAAGGAAAAGATCTCTATGCTTCTTGGCGGACGCGCGGCTGAGGAGATCATCTTCGGCGACGTTTCGGGCGGTGCCTCTAACGATATTCAGCGCGCTACCGACATAGCAAAGAAGATGGTTACCCAGCTTGGTATGAGCGACGTGCTCGGTCTTCGCGCATTCGGAAGCGGTCACGGCGAGGTATTCCTTGGTAAGGACTTCTCCAGCTCTCAGGACTACTCTGATGAAACTGCCGCAAAGATAGACGCTGAGATCCACGATATCATAACCGAAGCGTATAACAAAGCAAAGCAGATACTCACCGACAATATGCAGAAGCTTCATTTCATCGCAGAGTTCCTTATCAAGAACGAGATAATGGACGGCGAGCAGTTCAAGGCAGCAATGGAGGGCGAGCCCACCTTTGAGGAACTTGAAGAAATGACCGAGGCTAAAAAGCGCAGAAGCCGTGAGGAAAACGAGAAAAGGCGTCTTGAGGAACGCAAAAAGAAAGAGGAACAGCAGACCGCTGAAGCCTCCGCCTTCAACCCCGTTTTCAATGACGACATTCCTGTAGAGGATGCCCTTCCCGAGGAGGATATTCCCACCGAGGAAGATATCGAGGACATCAAGTCCGACGAAGAATAATATCAATTTTAACAGCCACGGCATAGCCGTGTCTGTTTTCGTATTATTTTCCCTTTCGTTTCATATATTTTATTACTAACGACGAAGGAGAAGATATGAAAAGCAGTATCGTCAGAAAAAGCAGAGGACTTACCGAAAAGGAAGCCGAGATATCCAGGCGCGATAACGGCGCCAACATATTCAGCAAACGGAAAAGCAAAAGCTTTCTTCGTTGTTTTTTTGAAAATCTCGGCGACCCCGTAATAAAGATACTCCTCGCCGCGCTCACCGTAAATCTTTTTATGGTATTTCGCGGCGGAGATATCATAGAAACCATAGGAATAGGCATCTCGGTGTTTCTCGCTACATTTATCTCTACCCTTTCCGAGCGAGGCAGTGAGGCTGCATTTCGCAAGCTTGACAGTGAATGCTCTCACTCGGCCGTAAGAATATGGAGGGACGGTACCCTTCGTCAAATACCTATCGAGGAGCTGGTGGTAGGCGACGTGGCGGTAATATCGGCAGGCGAGCAGATCCCCGCAGACGCCTTCGTTGTATCGGGAAGATTTCGAGTAGACCAATCAATGCTCACCGGGGAGAGCCGAGAAATAGAAAAGCTCTGCAGTGCAGACAAGACCCAAACTCCCGCCTCAAAAAGCGCGGTGTTCAGAGGAAGCACCGTTCTCTTTGGAGAGGGTGAGATAGAAATATTTGCGGTCGGAGAGAACAGCTTTCTTGGCAAAATATCCGACGAGGTGAAAATAAACACCCGTGAGAGCCCACTGAAAATACGGCTTTCTCGCCTTACAAAGCAGATAAGCCGCCTGAGCTATCTCGCGGCAATACTTATTGCCCTTGCCTATCTCTTCAACACGCTCGTAATAGACAGCGGCTTCGAGCTTACCCTTGTAATAAGAAAGCTTCAAGACACCCGATATCTCTTCGAGCATCTGCTCCACGCCCTTATGTTGGCGCTGACCGTAATAGTTATGGCTGTTCCCGAGGGGCTTCCAATGATGATCGCCGTAGTCCTCTCGTCAAACATGAGAAGAATGATAAAGGACAACGTGCTTGTAAGAAAGCCTGTTGGAATAGAAGCGGCTGGCAGTATGAACATACTCTTTACCGACAAAACGGGAACGCTCACCGAGGGAAAAATGAGCGTTGGGGGCATTATTGCAGCCGACGGAGAGGAATTCTCCGCCCCTCACGAGCTAAAGAAAAGCTCCCCTGCGCTCTATGAGATATTCAAGCTGAACGCTCTGTTAAACAGCTCTGCAACAATCTCGTCGGGGCAGGTGCTTGGCGGCAACGCCACAGAGAAGGCTCTTGCTTTGGCAGTAGCAAGAGAAACACACACGCCTCAGTGTGAGATTCTCGCAAAAATCCCCTTCGACAGCGCTATCAAATTTTCAGCTGTAAAGATACGCGGAGATAAAGAACTCTGCCTTATAAAAGGAGCCCCCGAAAAGCTCCTGCCTCATTGCAGATACGCCTATACAAAGCGCGGTAAGGTCGTTCCGTTCGCATCGGTGTCCTACGAGCTTCTTGGGAAGGTCAGCAGGCTGACTACGGCAGGTGGGCGTGTGATATGGATAGCCGAGGCAGATTGCTTCCCCACCGAGAAAAATCTCGGTACACTCACCTTTGTTTGCGCCGTGCTGTTGATCGACAAGATACGAAATGAGGCGTACAGCGCTACCGAGGAGCTAACAAAGGCTGGTGTTCAGGTGGTTATGATAACAGGTGACAATATCGACACCGCCGAGTACATAGCCAAAAAATGCGGTATAACCTCAACCTCCCGTGACCTGATACTTTCGAGCGATCAGCTTTCAAAGATCGACGACGAGGAGTTAAAAAGGCTCCTACCACGGCTATCCGTACTGGCAAGAGCGCTTCCGTCCGATAAAAGCAGGCTTATAAGAGTTTCCCAGGAAATGGGCTTGGTAACAGGAATGACGGGCGACGGAATAAACGACGCCCCTGCCCTGAAGCGAGCCGACATAGGATTTTCTATGGGAAGCGGTACCGAGGTCGCCAAGGAGGCGGGCGACATAATCATCATCGACAATAATCTATCCTCTATATCCAAGGCGGTACTATACGGACGAACCATATTCAAGAGCATACGAAAGTTTATCACTCTCCAGCTTACGATGAATCTCTGCGCCGTGGGTATCTCTATGATAGGTCCATTTATAGGCTATGACAGCCCTGTGACCGTAGTACAGATGCTTTGGATAAATATTATTATGGATACCCTTGGAGGACTGGCGTTCGCGGGAGAAGCGCCCGACCCGTCATATATGAAGGAGCGCCCTAAGAGAAGAGATGAGCCAATACTTAACGGATATATGGTAAACCAGATAGTAATGTCGGGAGCTTTCTCTTTGTGCATCTATTGCTTTTTCCTGCTCTCGCCCTATACCCTTTCGCTCTTCAGAAGTGCTCCCGATAGGATATATCTGCTCACCGCA
>JAZQVZ010000052.1:0-17264 GCA_045632105.1 Eubacteriales bacterium
GGTTGCTTCAGACTCTTTATGAAAATCTCCCTGATGATTGGGGATTCTATCAGAATATGATGTTTGCAGATGCCAACACCTTTGTTTTCTACAACAATAATATGCGTCAGCTTGTTTTTGATAAGGTCAAGGATGCAGAGATGATAGTTCTCAACCGCGCTAATTATAACATCGATAAGGAAGATATACACAAGATAATCAGAGGTATTTCCCGCAGGGCGGCAATAGTCTACGATTATCCCGACGGACACGTTGAGTATGATGATCTTGAGGATCCGCTTCCTTTCGACGTTGATGCTCCTTCGATAGAGCTTGCAGATGAGGATTACGCTCTGTGGTACAGAGATCTTACCGAGGACCTCGGAAAGTATCACGGTAAGACTATGAAATTCAAGGGCGTTATCCTGAATGACCCTCGTCTTGACAAGAACTCTACTATTATAGGCAGACACATTATGACCTGCTGTGTGGATGACATTCAATACAGCGGAATGATATGCGTATTCAAGTCCCCCAAGGCTCTCAAAACGCGTGAGTGGGTGACTGTGAAGGGAACTCTTAAGATAGAGCCTCATAAGCTTTATAAAAACAAGGGCCCCGTATTATACGTTGAAAGTACGGAATTTGCAGTACCTCCCAAGCAAGAGGTTGCTACTTTCTATTGATAAAATAAAAACTCCGTAAGGGTTAAACCTTACGGAGTTTTTATTTATTCCAACAGACCGCTTACGTCGGAGCCGTCCAGAAGAACCTTTTCTTTTATAAGATATTTAGGCTCGGATTTGTTGGTAACACACTCAGGAGTTATCAAAAGCCCTGCCAGGTCATCTCTTGAAGGAATCTCGTACATAAGAGGCATCATAAGAGTTTCCATTATCGAACGAAGTCCGCGTGCGCCGGTATTTCGCTCTATTGCAAGAGCGGCAACCTCCTCAAGCGCCTCGTCGTCAAAGTGCAGCTCTACGCCGTCCATCTCAAACAACTTTTCATGCTGCTTAACGATAGAGTTCTTAGGCTCCTTCAAAATACGAACCAAAGCCTCCTTGTCCAGATCGTCAAGGGTTACGATAACAGGGATTCTTCCTACTAATTCGGGAATAAGTCCAAACTTAACGATATCGTGAGGAAGAGCGTCTTTAAAGATGCCCTTTGCCTTGCGCTCAGCCTTTTTCTTTATCTCGCTGGAAAATCCTATCGACTGGTTGCCCTGACGCTTTTCAATAAGCTTTTCAAGGCCGTCAAAGGCTCCGCCGCAGATAAAGAGAATGTTTTCGGTGTTTATCTGAATGAATTCCTGATTGGGATGCTTTCTTCCACCCTGAGGAGGGACATTTGCAACCGTACCTTCAAGTATCTTCAGAAGTGCCTGCTGAACGCCTTCACCCGAAACGTCGCGGGTTATAGAGCGGTTTTCGCTCTTTCGGGAAATCTTATCTATCTCGTCGATATATATGATACCCTTTTCGGCAAGCTCGACGTCATAGTCTGCTGCCTGTATAAGACGAAGAAGAATGTTTTCAACGTCCTCGCCAACGTATCCTGCCTCGGTAAGAGTGGTAGCGTCGGCTATTGCGAAGGGAACCTTGAGAGCCTTTGCAAGGGTTTGTGCCAGATAGGTTTTACCAACACCGGTAGGGCCGATCAGAAGAACGTTGCTCTTCTGAAGCTCAATGGGTGCTTCATCATCCTCGCTGACGCCTTTGCCTTTAGCCTCTTCTTTTGCATTCTTGTAAAGAATACGCTTGTAGTGGTTATAAACTGCAACGGACAGAGCGCGCTTTGCATCATCTTGACCAATTACGTACTGATCAAGCATTTCCTTGATCTGCATAGGCTTTGAAAGCGTTTCGAACGAAAGATCGCCAAGGTCGCTCTCGACAACGGTGTTTTCGTAAATGATTCGCTGACAAGCGTCTACACAAAAATCGCAGATATACGCGCCGGTGGGGGAGGGGATCAGAAATTCAACCTGATTCTCCTTGCGCCCGCAAAAAGAGCAAAATCTACTTGTAGGATTAGAGTTGTTTGCCATCTTTTATCCTTTCGATTACGCTCTCTTAGAGAAGATCTTATCAATAAGACCGTACTCAAGCGCCTGCTGTGCAGTCATAAAGTTATCTCTTTCGGTGTCACGGGCGATCTCTTCAATAGAACGGCCTGTATTTTCAGCCAAAATTCTGTTGAGGTTATCTCTTGTGCGGAGAATAAGATCAGCCTGGATCTTAATATCGGTTGCCTGACCCTTAGCACCGCCGAGGGGCTGGTGGATCATTATTTCGCTGTTGGGAAGAGCAATACGCTTGCCCTTAGCGCCTGCGGAGAGCAGGAAAGCACCCATACTTGCAGCCATACCGATGCAGATGGTGGATACGTCACACTTAACGTAATTCATCGTATCATAAATAGCCATTCCGGCGGTTACTGAACCGCCGGGGCTATTGATGTAAAAGCTTATATCCTTATCGGGATCCTGTGCCTCAAGAAAGAGAAGCTGAGCTACAACCAAAGAGGCGGTGGCATCGTTTACTTCGTCGGACAAGAATATGATTCTGTCGTTGAGCAAACGAGAAAAAATATCGTATGAACGCTCGCCTCTTCCGGTTTGTTCAATTACCATCGGAACTAAAGCGTTGTACATTTTGTTTTCATAATCAAACATTGCGATATACCTCCATTAGTTGCGCAAATTTATGTAGGAATTACTTAACGGTAACTACCGCCTTCTCCTTAACGAGCTCCATAGCCTTCTGAACCTTCATGTCAGCAGCTATAGCCTCGGAATCGATGCTAGCCTTAACCTGCTCGAGCTCGATGCCGTAAGCAGCAGCGATCTTCTCGTACTCAGCGTTAACGTCCTCCTCGGTTGCTTCGATGTTCTCGAGAGCAGCGATCTTTTCAAGAGCAAGTCTTGCCTTTACCTGACGCTCAGCCTGAGGTCTCATCTGCTCACGGAGAGAATCGAGGGTAAGACCGGTATACTTGAAGTAGGTGTTGAGGTCAAGACCCTGAGAACGGAGTCTTGTGTCGTAGTCGCGAACGAAGTTCTCGGTTTCAGCAACAAACATGGGCTCGGGAATATCAGCCTCGAGCTTCTCGATGAGAGCCTCAACGAGCTTCTCCTCAACTGCATTGTCAGCAGCAGCCTCATTTCTCTTTGCGAGTTTTGCCTTCAAATCAGCCTTGTATTCATCGAAGGTGTCAAATTCAGAAACGTCCTTTGCGAAATCATCATCAAGAGCAGGGAGCTCAACCTTGGTGATAGCGTGAATGGTAACCTTGAACATAGCGTCCTTGCCAGCAAGGTCAGCAGAGTGATACTCGGTGGGGAAGGTAACGTTTACTTCGAACTCTTCGTCGATGTTCTTTCCAACTATCTGCTCCTCAAATCCGGGAATGAAGGAGCCGGAGCCGAGCTTAAGAGCGTAGTCGGTGCCCTTGCCACCCTCGAAAGCAACGCCGTCGCAGAAGCCTTCGAAATCGATAACGGTGGTGTCACCCATCTCAGCAGCTCTGTCGGTTACTTCTATCTCTCTGGAGTTTCTCTCGCGAACCATCTCGATCTCTCTCTCGATAGCCTCGTCGGTAACGGGAGCAACCTCTTTTTCTACCTCAATGCCGATATAATCCTTGATCTCTACTTCGGGCTTTACGTAAACCTTTGCGGAGAGAACGATACCGTTGTCGTCAATGGAAACAACGTCGAACTCAGGCTGGCCAACAACGTCAAGCTTAGACTCCTCAAGAGCCTCGGTGTAAGCAGCAGGGATAAGATCGTTGATAGCGTCCTCATAGAAAACGCCGGTGCCGTACATCTTTTCGATGATAGAGCGGGGAGCCTTACCCTTTCTGAAGCCGGGAACAGTGATGTTCTTTACCTGCTTGCGATAAACGTTGCTTACAGCAGCGTCAAAGGTGGCCTTGTCAACAGAAATTTGCAATTCATATCTGTTCTTTTCGATTACTTCAGATTTTGTTAAACTCATTATAGTTTAAACCTCCGATTGAATAAAATATTTTTTTACATACAGTATATATTGTACTTTTTTTTGTACCATTTGTCAATAGCTTTTTATAATTTAAACTATTATTTGAGGGATAAAATCGATAAAATCAGCCGATATCATTCGGAATTCGATGTTTTCCCATTTAAAAACAGAACCCTGCGCATAACAGCCGTGGATATGACCGAAATAGCATCTGGTGATATTGTATTCCTTAAGGGTATTCAATATTTCCAAACATTCAAAGTCGCCCCAAACAGGAGGGAAGTGGAAGAAGGCGATTATCTCTTTTCCTGATGCTTCCTGTAATTTTCTGGCGTTGTCAAGGGATAACTTTAATCTTATGACCTCTCGGTTTATTATTTTAGAGTGGTCGACCAAAGCGGCTTTTGCACCCTGTACGGAACGGTCAACAAACCATCCGCGGGAGCCTGCAAAGATGAAGTTTTCCACCTCAAGAGCATTGTTGTATAAAATGTCAATAGTGTTTATGCTATTTTCACAAAAAGCCTTCTTTAATTTTGAAACGGTAGTCCACCAAAAGTCGTGATTACCCTTCATAATTATTTTCTTGCCTTTCAAAGAATCTATCCACTTGAGGTCAGGAATACTGTCAGCAGTAGCAAGAGCCCAGGAAATGTCACCGGGGATTATGACGGTATCGTTATCGGTCACCAAACGGTTCCAGTTGTTTTTGATTTTCTCCATGTATCCTTGCCATCTGTTGCCAAAGACTTCCATGGATTTTTGATTGGTTACGGTATCCAGATGAAGATCTGAAATAACAAAAACAGCCATATTTGCTCCTTTCTTTATGAATAATTCTCTAAAAGGCGTAGATAATATAAGTATCACCTTAAAGGAGGATTTTAAAAATGAATCAAAATAATACTTCTAAGAAATGCGGAACCAAGGATCACATCAAGGGTATCTGCTGTAACGTAAAGAACTGTGTTCATCATGATTGCGATACTCATTGCACAGCTGAGCAGATCGCCGTTGGTCCCAGCAGCGCTACTACCAGCGCAGAAACCGTTTGCGCTACTTTTAAGGAAAGAAAGTAAGATCCTGATTTCTTTAGAAAGGGTTGCCTATCGATCTCGGTGGGCAACCCTTTTTTATTACATAAACTTGTAAACCTCGTCAAGCATCTCTTCCTTCTTGATGACATTGCTAAAGTTTACGGTTCTCTTATCAAGATCCTTAAGAGGATAGGAGATCTTGGTGCCCGTAAGAGCGGAAAGCTCATCAAGAGCGGCAGTGCCGTCGGAAGCGGTCTTGTTTGTAATAGACTTGTAAACGTCTGCGGCAAACTTGTAGGGACTTGCGGTAGATGCGATGATCATCTTCTTGCAGTCACCTGTTTCGCTCATGTACTTTTCTGCACAGTTGAGAGCAACAGAGGTGTGAGTATCAGCAAGATATCCGTTATCCTCGTAGAAGTGGCGCAGGGTAGCGGCGGTTTCCTCTTCGTTTGCAAAGTAACCTGCAAAGTTCTCGGAGATAGCCTTCTTTATATCCTCGGAAACCTCATATCTGCCTGTGGAGTTCAGCTGCTGCATATAAGCGGCGGTCTTTTCAGCTCCTGCGGTAAAGTAGAGAAGTCTTTCAAGGTTGCTGGAGATAAGAATATCCATAGAGGGAGACATTGTGAGGTGGAACTCACGGTTTCTGTCGTAAACACCGTTTGCCAAGAAGTCGGTGAGGATATTGTTGGAGTTAGACGCGCAAACCATCTTGTCGATAGGAAGTCCCATCTGCTTTGCAAGATATGCCGCAAAGATATTTCCGAAGTTACCCGTGGGAACACATACGTTTACCTTGTCGCCAAGGGTGATCTCGTTGTTCTTCAGAAGCTCGCAATAAGCGTGGAAATAGTATACTATCTGGGGAGCAAGACGACCCCAGTTTATGGAGTTAGCACTGGAAAGAATGTAGTTGTTCTCAAGGAGCTTTGCCTTTGCCGCACTGTCAGAGAAGATCTTCTTAACACCTGTCTGTGCATCGTCGAAGTTGCCCTCGATAGCGCAAACGTTTACGTTGCTACCTGTCTGGGTTACCATCTGAAGCTTCTGCACCTTACTTACGCCGTCAACGGGATAGAATACGATGATCTTTACCTTGTCAACGTCCTTGTGACCCTCAAGAGCAGCCTTACCCGTGTCACCCGAGGTTGCAACAAGAATGAGAGCGGTGTTTGTTTCACCGGTCTTTACCAAGGCTCTCGAAAGCAGTCTGGGCATGATCTGAAGAGCCATATCCTTGAATGCTGCCGTGGGGCCTCTCCAAAGCTCAAGTGAGAATATATTGTCGGTCACCTTCTTAAGAGGCGCCGCGCCATCGGGGAAGGATTCTTTGCAATAAGCCTTTTCTGCATCCTCAAGAAGCTCCTCGTATGTATAGTCGGAAAGGAATTTAGAAAGAATGGTAGCGGCTATCTCGGGATAGCTCTTTTTCGTAAGCTCCGAAATTTCCTCAAGATTTACGGAAGGAATGCTATCGGGAACGAAAAGACCGCCGTCAGAAGCCAGACCCTGCTTGATTACCTGAGAAGCCTTAAACAGCTTCTTCTCGGAGTCGCGTGTGCTGAAAAACATCATGATTGGTACCTCTTTGCTGTGTGTATTATACGCCAAAGGCGTTTTCGATATGGTTTATTTTTAATATTTTAAGGTCATCCTTGCTCAGGTAAACCTCAATAACGTCAAGCCGCGGTTGAAGCCCTTGCGCCTTTTTGCTTTTGAGCAGATATCCTCTTGCCGCGTCAATGGTTCTTGCTTGCTTTTGTCGGGTGACCGCCGAGGCAGGTGTTCCGAAAGGGGAATAAAGCTCTTCGTCAACGCTTCGTGCTTTAACCTCTATAAATGCTATGACCTTGTCTTTTTTATGAACGGCTACTATATCAAGCTCGTTGTGCGAGACGTGCAGATTTCTTTCAAGAATTTTGTATCCGTTTCTTTTAAGAAATTTTGCCGCAGCGCTTTCGCCTAAATATCCGATATCCTTGGTTTTCATTCTTTATCCAAAAAGCGAATGAATTTTGTGCGGTATATTTCGGGAGCAACTCCGTGCTTTCTTAGCAGATCCATATGCTCCTTGGTGCCGTAGCCCTTATGCTTTGCAATGTTGTACATAGGGTATTGCTTGTCCATTTCTATGCACAGACGGTCACGGGTGACCTTTGCAAGAATAGAAGCGGCGGCAATAGATGGGGAAATAGCGTCGCCGTGAACTACGGTCTGGGCAGGAATAGGGAAGTCGCGCGCGATATTTCCATCTACCAGAGCTACGTCTGCCTTAACAGGCAGGGATTCGATTGCTCTTTTCATAGCGTTCATAGTAGTAGCCAGAATATTGGTAGCGTTTATTTCTTCCACCGAACCCTGAATGATAGAGTAGGCGATGGCGGATTCGCAGATAACGTCAAAAAGCATTTCACGCTTCTTTTCGCTGAGCTTTTTGGAATCGTTCAGCCCCTCGATATAAAGTCCCTGAGGAAGAATTACCGCAGCGGCAACAACGGGGCCACATAAAGGTCCTCTGCCTGCCTCGTCAACGCCACATACGTTATTATATCCTTTTTCGGTAAGCTCTTGTTCAAGTGTATATTCAAGCATTTGTATCACCCTTTATTTTAGGATCGTCAAGAGAAATGCGACCTATCTTACCCGCTCTGAATTCGTCTATAAGCATATTTGCGGCTCTCTCAGTGTCGATCTCTCCACCCGAAATGCAGAAGCCTCTTTTCTTACCAATGAGAGTCAAAAGGTCGTAATTATCAGCTTCATCGAGGGAGGGAAGTGTATCGATCTTGTATCTTGCGCAAAGCTCCTTGGGATATTGTTCTCTGAGTCTGCCGCAAAGAGCCATAGCGATGCTCTCGATATCAAGAATATCGTCCTTTATAGCGCCCGTAATAGCAAGGTTTTCACCTACGTACTGATCCTCAAACTTAGGCCAGAGAACTCCGGGCATATCAAGAAGCATAATGCCTATGGTTGTATCTACCCATTGCTTGTTCAGTGTAACGCCGGGACGGTTTTCTACCTTTGCCTTTTTGTTACCTGCAATCTTGTTTATAAGGGAGGACTTGCCGACGTTGGGGATACCAACGACCATCGCTTTGAGAGAACGGCCATGCATGCCCTTTTCCTCATAGCGGTTGAGCTTCTCTTCGCACAGCTTTCTGATAGCAGGCGCTATCTTTTGCAAGCCGTAGCCGCTAACACAGTCTGTTTCAATGCAGACGGTGTTGCCATCTGTATATCTCTCGGCGTATGTCTTTGTAACCTGCGGGTCTGCAAGTGATGCTTTATTCAAAAGAATTATTGAGGGCTTTCCCGCGCAAAGGCGTCTGATCTCGGGGTTTTGAGAGCTGTATGGAATTCTTGCATCAAGAATTTCTATAACCGCATCTACGTTTTTTAAGTTCTCCGAGATAAGACGGCGAGTTTTCGCCATATGGCCGGGAAACCACTGTATGTTTTGTGATGGCATATGTCACCTCTTAATTTACTGTTCCGAATCTTGAGAGCGGAAGGGTTCTCAGGATTACCTTGCCCAGTATTCTTCGTTGATCTACAAGGCCGATATAAGGATCTCGGCTGTCTGCAGAGTCATTTCGGTTGTCACCCATAACGAAAACCGTACCTTCTTCTACGTAGGTTGTAGAATCCTTGTAAAAAGAGGGGCGATTACTGCTTGAGTAGTTTGTATAATCCTCATCAAGGACCGTAACGTTTCCGTGCTTATCCGTAACCGTTACCTTCATAGAGTTGTTTGAAATATATTCTATTTTAACGGTATCGCCGGGAACACCGATAACTCTCTTTACTACAGGCTCATTGTATTTAACGCCTGTCTGGTGGAACACGATAATGTCTTCCTTTTGAGGAGAGTAAAATAGATTGGAAACTACGACGAATTCCTTATCATAAAGTGTATTTTCCATTGAAATACCCTTAACTTGACAGGTACGGGCAACGAATGAGAATAAAAGAATAATTATTGAAAAGGCAATAACTATCATCTCTGCCTGCGCTATCAGCTCTTTAACAAAGGAATTTTTAGGAGCGGAAGGCTTACCATTGTCGTCAGACTCACAGGCTTCTATGATGTTATCGTTTTGCTCATAAATATCGTTATCTTTTTCCGACATAGCATTCCTTCCTTTCTGTTGGATTTATTTTACGAGAGTCTCCATAAGCTTGTAGCCGTGAGGCTCATAGTATCCCGTGCTTTCAGCGGTGAACTCGTTCCATGTATCAACACCCTTCATCTCATTGATAGAGGAATAGATGAAGAAGGGAACAGGGGTAATTGTATGAGTTCTCAGCTTGAGGGGCGTAGGATGGTCGGGAAGAACCATTATCTTGAAGTCCTCGCCACAGGTTATGAAATATTCGTAAATGGGCTTAAGGATCTTTTCATCGATAAGCTCAATGGAAAGAACCTTGTTCTCGATTTCGGCTCTATGACCGCACTCATCGGGCGCTTCCACGTGTACGTAAACGTAGTCAGCGCCGTTCTTGAAGGCTTCGATAGCAGCGTTAGCCTTTCCTGTATAGTTGGTATGAACGTTTGCAGTAACACCTTCAACGTCGATAGAGTTCATTCCTGCGCAGATCGCGATACCCTTGATAAGGTCGGTTGCGGAGATTACCGACGCGTTAAGTCCCCATTTCTCGTTGAAGCAGGGAAGCTGGGGCTTCTTTCCGGGGCTCCAGAACCAAAGCGCATTTCCGGGTTTAAGCCCTCTTGCGCGTCTTGCTTGATTTACGGGATGATCGTTAAGTATATCGTAGCTTGCCTTCATTGCCTCAAGGAAGTCGGCACCGCCGTCAGATACTTTGGGGAGAAAATCACCGATACGCTGATTTATAATATCGTGAGGTCTTGCAAAGTTATATCTATCCTTGTCGGTCTTCCACATAAAGCAATGCTTGTAGCTCATGCCTGTATAAAGGCGTCTGTTCTCATTTGCAAGCTTTTCGTTTACAGCCTTTATCAATTCGTTTGCTTCTGCAGTGGATATCTCGTCCGCGGTATTGTCAAGCAATATTCTATCCTCGTAAGCGTCCTGTTCCTCGGAAAGAGTGATAATATTGCAACGTATAGCGGTATCCTCATCGTCCATAACAAGTCCCATACTGAGCGCCTCCAAAGGAGATCTGCCCTTGGAATACACCTTGGGGTCAAAGGACATAATAGCCATATTTGCGGTATCGCTTTCGGGAACCATTCCTTCGGGAACGTTGGATACCGTTCCTACAAGCGCCTTACTTGCAAGCATGTCCATATAGGGCTTGTTAGCCTTTTCCATAGGAGTGAGATTGCCCAGAGCTTCAACCTTTTCGTCAGCCATTCCGTCGGGTATAAGTACGAGATATTTCATAAGTATTTGACCTCTCAAACAACAGTAAACTTGGTAATAATTATACAAAATCATAAGCAACAATGTGTAAATAATACTTATTTAACATTATACCATATTTATTGAAATATTACAATAAATATTTACAAAAAAATCAACAAAAAAACACCTAATTAGGTTGAAAAAAAGGCATTTTTATGGTATATTATTTACAGTATTATAAACAAGGAGAGAAAGAATGTCCGCAACCAAAATACGCGCCGCTAAAAAAAAGATCATAATCGGCTTTATCGTCGTATTGACAGTCTTGTTGCTGCTGTATGGGATAACTCTGATAATTCCTTTTTTTGAGCAGAAAATGACGCCTGAAGAAACCGAATATATTGCGGATTTTGATTTTTATCCCGCAGACTATACAGAGGATATATTCGAGGACACCGAATATCTTGCACTAATACAGGATGGATTTTTACTGTATGATAATAATTCCAATTTTGCTACAATAGTAGATAAGAGTAACGCTGTTCAATTTGATGAAGGCGTGGATCTTCTGGTTGATATGGTATATGCAATTATATACGGTGACGTAGATGGATACAACAGTTGCTTCAGCGAAAAATATTATGAGGATCATTCGCCCAAGGAAAATTTCACGATGCAGAAGATATATAACGGAAAGCTTACGTATCTATCAGCGGAAGACGTTACCGAGGATGGAGTGACGTATACTGAGTATACATATAAAATTTCTTATTACATACACGAGAACAACGGAACCTTCAGAAAGGATATCGGAGATAAGGAAGCACGAGAACAGTATATAGTGATTTGCGACCGTGAAGGCAGTATGCTGATCGACGATATCCAATATATTCGATTTTACAACTAATTAAACAAGCAACCGCATACCGCGGTTGCTTCCAATCATCTTAAAGCTCTCCCCTTGATTATACAAAATTTGCATTTTGTATAATTATATAAGTTTTAGATTTTTGCCCGTGAGGTGTCGATTATGTTAACTTCCCTTGGCTTTGATACTGTTTTAATACATAATCGCCGATATACGGACGATGAACTTGAGCAGTTATTTTCTCTGTTTTCGCAATATGACGTTAAAAATTTTATTTTTCTTTGCGATTTTGATTTTGAGGTTGACGCTATAACCATTGAGCGTCAAAGAACGATTGATTTTTTAGATCGTGCTGAATCTATGGCTCCACGAGGCGTTCACATAAAGGCCTTTTATAACGTGATTGCAAGTAACGGCTTTGCATTCAACAAGGATATCAAGCGAATCTACGCTAACAAGAAGTATCGCTCGTTATTCGTAGGATTGCCGTTGTTTACCGATAACTCTTTTGATGCAATTGCCCACGATCTTAACAATTTGATATACAGACAAAAAACATTTTCTGTATTCACCTGCTTTGACGGCGTCATAAATACTGCCTCACAGGAGTTTTGCCAAAAGCTTATAAAAAACAGCAACGTTGGATTTGGCTTCGATTTGAATTATATGCTTGATCCTAAAAACCTACCGCTTATCTTTGATTTGCTGAATTCACGCACACTTCTGCTTCCCATGATATCTCACGATATATCCAATTATGTCGGGGTCATTAAATCTGCAGAACACACAATGGAAGAAATTGGAAAGAAAAACTATTATCAGCTGTGTAGCCAGATTCACAAATGTGCATCTAGATTTGATTGTTAATTGCTTCGTTTAACGGTATATTTTTTCTTGGTGGCTTCCCCGCCCCGCAAATGCCGTTCCCTTTTGTTAATCTCGAGAATCTCCTTTACGGCATCGTAAAGGTCGATATCTACCTTTTTTAAGATTTGTGTTACGTCTTTATGTACCGTGCTTTTGCTTACGTTAAATCTTGTGGCGACCGCCCTGACGGTGGCGCGGTGCTCGACCAAATATTTTCCTAATATTACGCTTCTTTCACCTATATTATCTGGATATATATTTCTCACGTTTTTGCTCCGTTGACGTATTTTTAGTACAGTGTATGACGGATATATTCAAATTATTATTTTTCGGAGATATTTATGCAAAAAGAAAATGATAAGATCAACGGCTCTGACATAATGGAGGGTATGTCCTCTATTTCAGCCGTTATTAAAGCAATAGAATCGGGATTTACCGACAGAAGAATAACCACTGTTTTTGTGGATAAGGCCAAGAAACGCTCCAAGGAGCGCGAAATATCCTTCCTTCAAAGAAAGGCGAATGCTCTTGGATTTGCGGTGGAATTTACCGATGAGCGTTCAATAAATGAGGTTGCCGTGGGCACCTCTCACGGCGGTATAATTGCCTTCTGTACACCTCGAAATATTCCTGAGCTTACAGCTGAGAATATTAAAGCAGGTGGAGTTTATTATTTCCTTGAGGGTGTTGAGGATCCCTATAATTTCGGTTATGCGGTGAGATCAATATATGCCGCAGGCGGAACGGGCATCATACTTACTCCTCGCAACTGGATGGGTGTTGCAGGCGTTGTGGCAAGATCATCTGCAGGTAGCTCGGAGCTTATAGATATGTTTGTTTCTGATGCTGAGCAGGCTATCGATCTTTTCAAGAGTGCGGGATATAAGGTTATTTGCGCAGGAATCAGAGATTCCGAGTCGATATTTGATACCGAACTGAAGTCTCCTCTTTTTGTAATATTGGGAGGCGAAAAGCGCGGTATTTCAAGAGCAGTGCTTGATAAGGCGGACAAGGTCGTTAGAATAGACTACGGAAATTCCTTTAACGGTTCCCTGTCGACTGCTGCTGCTACTGCGGTTTTTGCATTTGAAATTTTAAGAAATAACAGAGATAATATAGGAGGATAAACTGATGAACAGAAAAATAGCTGTTATTGGCGTTGGAAATATGGCGCAGTCAATAATTTCGGGTATAGTTAGCTCCTCCGCCTGCGTTGATAAATTTTTTCTCTATGATAAGAATACAGCGGTATATGAAAAATACGTCGGTAAAGATTGCTTTTGCGTTGCGGATAGCGTAGCGGATGCAGTTCGCGATGCTGATTGTGTGATTCTTTCGGTGAAGCCTCAAAACTATCCCGAAGTGCTTGAGTGTATAAGCGGAGTTGACGGTCATAATGAAAAGCTTTACATCTCTATTGCGGCAGGAATTACCGCCGAGAGCGTTTCTGCTTCCTTGGGAAATGCTGTGGTTATAAGAGTGCTTCCTAATCTTCCCATGACTGTGGGGTGCGGTGTTTCTGCTATATGCAGAAATCCGTTGGCAAGTAAGGAAGACTTTGATTTTGTTGAGGCGGTATTTGCCGGCGCAGGAAGTACTGTCATTATAGATGAGAGTGAGATGAATCGAATCATTGGTGTTACCTCATCCTCCCCTGCATACGTTTTCAAATTTATAGATTCGATTTGTAAGGGCGCTGAAGCACAGGGACTTAACGGAAAAGAGCTGATAGATGCTGTTTGCGACGTTGTTATTGGCTCTGCTATGCTTCTTAAGGCTTCTACTGATTCCCCCTCGGAGCTTATATCAAGAGTAGCATCTAAGGGCGGTACTACCGAGCAGGCGTTGCTGAAGCTCGATGAGGGCAACTTTGAGGAAGTAATAAAAAAAGCTATGATAGCATGTACCTTCCGTGCGGATGAATTAGGAAAGAGATAAGGAGCGATATATGGAAACTAAAAAGAAAAAATTTAAGCTCTTTGATATGAACAGGGACGGAAAAGGCGCGAAAGAAGAAAGCAGAAAACCAACCTTTACATTTTTCTTCAAGCTGTTTTTCAGAAAATTTCCTCAGCTGTTGACTCTTAATCTTTTGATGATATTCCAAGCTATTCCTCTTATTGTAATTGCTTTGGTTTATTTTATTGGAGATAAGACCCCTACGGCAACCAACGTGTTGTTTGCGCCTTTGATGGGTATAGATCAGATATCATCAACCCCGGGCGCATCGGTGCTTCTTGATATGTCCTCGATCCAGATGGGACTTCCCTCTATCAGCCCTATTATGAGCTGGATAATGCTTGGATTGGTCCTTTTCCTCGCAATAACCTGGGGTTGGCAAAACGTTGGTGCGACCTACGTATTGCGCGGACTTGTAAGGGGCGATGCAGTGTTTGTATTCTCTGATTTCTTCTATGCTATAAAGCGCAATTTCAAGCAGGCATTCTTTATGGGACTTATAGATTTTATCATTTGTGCAGTTCTTGCCGTTGATTTCATCTTCTTCTATCAGCAAACTGGCGGCTTTGGTCTTGATTTTATGTATTTTATGATTTTTGCGCTGATAATAATATACTTTATAATGAGATTTTATCTCTATCATTTGCTGGTTACCTTTGATTTGAAGAATTTTAAGATATTTAAAAATGCGCTTATCTTCTCGGTTCTCGGTATAAAGAGAAATATTCTTGCATTTTTAGGCATAGCTCTGTTGGTAGTAATACACGGAGCGTTGATAATGGTTCTTGTTCCTCTTGGGGATTCGCTCTCAATAGTTATTCCTATGATATATCTTCTTGCGGCAACGGCGTTTATGTCGTCTTACGCGGCATATCCCGTAATAGATAAATATATGATAAAGCCTTACGAGAAGCACGATGATTCTTTTATTTACTTTAAAGAAGATGGCGCGGAGGAGATTACAGAATGAATTTGAAAAGAATTTTTATTCTGTTTTAAGTATTGATATAAAACAGCCAACCTCTTTTGAGGCTGGCTGTTTTGCTATTTTGAGTGTATAAGCTCGGATACTGTGACAAATTCATAGCCCTGCTCCAAAAGACTCGGGATTATAAGCTCAAGGGCTTCACAGGTGGTGTTCTTCCCTGACACGTAGTCGTGCATCAGTATTATATCTCCACCCTTTATATTTTTGTTAACTGTATTCATAATGCTTGACGCTGAGTTGTGCTCCCAATCTCGAGTGTCAATACTCCATAAAATTATTGAATAATTTTTGCTTTGTGCTACCTGCTCGACCTCTTTGCTGTATTGCCCCTGAGGAGGTCTGAATAGAGATGGAATTACTCCAACGGAGTTGTATATTAATTCCTCACATTTTGATATTTCGGCTTCTGCACATGCCGAATCAATGTTTTTTTCATTGCTGTGATCATAAGAGTGGTTTCCTATCTCGTGTCCTTCTTCTTTTATACGCTTCAATGGGTCGGGATAATTTTCTATATTTACTCCTATAACGAAAAAGGTAGCTTTAATATTATACTTAGCCAGGATATCTAAAATTTTATCGGTATAGCGAGGATGCGGCCCGTCGTCAAAGGTAAGCGCTATCTTCTTCTCACATTCGCTTCCTTTCAGGAATACTATATCACTGTTGCTCTCTGCCATTACGGGAATGCTTGTAATGGTCACGCAAAGACACAAGGCAATTATCAAGATAAGCTTTTTCATAATTCTTGCGTCAGCTCCTCAAGTGTTCCAAAGCGGTATCCTTGGGAACGAAGCTCTACAATAATATCCTTTAATATAGCCGCGTTTGTGGCGGATGTGGGATGCAAAAGCATTACCTCACCATTGTGAATATTATCCAAGATCTTCTTCTTTGCCGCTTCTGTGGACATCTGGGCATTATTATCCCAATCAGCGTAGGCGAAGCTCCAGAAGATAGTTTTATATCCTAAGGACAAAAGAAATTCCATGCTTTGCTTGCTGAATTTTCCTTCGGGGGGTCTGAAATATTTAGGCATGTCCTGTCCTACAATATCTTTATAAATATTCTCTAATTCTTCGACCTCGCACCTTAATTCATTAATACTGCAAAACTTGGTAATATCGGGGTGATTACTCGTATGGTTACATACAATGTGCCCCTCGTCATTCATTCTCTTAATAAGCTCGGGATTTTTTACAAGAAGATTTTTTAGCACAAAGAATGCGGCGGGCACGTTTTCTTCCTTTAGAATATCTAAAATTTTAGATATATTTCCATTTTCATATCCCGCATCAAAGGTAAGGTATATCACCTTTTCATCGCAATCGTCCGAATGCTTTTTGTCCACGTAATAACCGTTAAGATCTTCGATAAATTTCATATTACTGTCTGCGGAGGGCTGTCGGTGTTCTTTGTTTCGAACACAATACCAGCTGTAAGATTGTGTGCTTGCAAAGATATTTATAGAGCAAACAGAAATGATACAAAGACAAACGAGGATCAATTTTAATGTCCGCTTCATTTTATCACCTCCCTTTATTATTATTTCTACTCCGGTTTTTTTGAACCGTTGAATTATTTAACTACTCTGCGAAAAGAAAAAAGCTAAGTAAAAACTTAGCTTTTTTTCTATAAAAACACAAACAAAAGCACCGCAAATGCGGTGCTTTTGTTTTATGCCATGCACTTTACGAGAACAGCCTTTTGAGCGTGCAGCCTGTTTTCTGCCTCGTCAAATATCTCATCAGCGTGAGCCTCGAGAACGTCCTCGGTAATTTCCTCGCCTCTGTGTGCAGGCAGACAATGCATTACCATTGCATCGCTGTGAGCGACAGCCATTACGTCGGAGTTTATCTGATAAGACTTGAATATCTTCTTTCTCTCCTCTGCTTCTGCTTCCTGACCCATGGATGCCCAAACGTCGGTATAAAGAACGTCAGCATCCTTTGCAGCCTCAAAAACATTTTCTGTACAGGTGAACGTTCCGTTTTCGCTTGCCCACTTCATAAGCTCAGCATCGGGCTCATATCCCTTGGGACAAGCAACCGAAACCTCCATGCCCATCTTTATTCCGCCTACGATAAGCGAGTTGGTCATATTGTTTCCGTCGCCTATATAGCAAAGCTTTTTGCCGGCAAGCACTCCTTTGTGCTCGCGAATGGTCATAAGGTCGGCAAGAACCTGACAAGGATGGCAATAGTCGGTAAGTCCGTTGATTATCGG
>JAZQVZ010000053.1:0-47404 GCA_045632105.1 Eubacteriales bacterium
TATCAAAGCATCGAAAGAGCTTAACGCTCTTGGCAGCGACGACGTAGAATTTCTCATCTCCGCAAACCCCGGAGAGCCACTTATGCCTATGGCGCGTATTGCCTCGGGTGGAGAGCTTGCAAGAATAATGCTTTCGCTCAAGAACGTTATAAATATCAGTGACGGAATCGACACGGTTATCTTCGACGAGATAGACACGGGAATTTCGGGCAAGACCTCGAGAAAGGTTGGAATAAAGCTCAAGGAGATAGGCAACGGCGCACAGGTAATATGTGTTACCCACTCGGCGCAGATAGCTTCCTTGGCGCACAGCCACCTATACGTTTCCAAGCAGGAGCGCGAGGGCAGGACCGAAAGCGCAATCTCAATGCTTACCGAGGCTCAGCGTGTGGGTGAGATAGCGAGAATTCTTGGCGGAATAGAGATAACCGATGCCCAGATAGCGGCGGCTGAGGAAATGATAGCTGACGGCAAAAATTACTGATAACTTTTGAGTTGATACTTGAAAATAATCGACTTTTGTAGTATAATTATAAAGTTGTAAAATAAAGAGGAGTAAAATCTATGATAGCTATTAAGAAGATGATCTCAAACGAGATCGCAGACATACTTATAAAGCTTAACGCTGACTGCCAGATAGATGCAGAGGCTGTTGAAGCTATGCTTGAATATCCCCCCGACGAAAAGATGGGCGACCTTGCTCTTCCTTGCTTTAAGCTGAGCAGAACTCTTAGAATGGCTCCCGTTAAGATAGCTGCAAGTATAGCAGAGAGCTTCTCGGTTCCCGCAGTGGCAAAGGCAGAGGCGGTAAACGGATATTTCAATCTTTACCTTGACGGAAAGTACCTTGCGGACAAGGTGGTCGGAGAGGTAAATGCAAAGGGTGAAAAGTACGGCGCGCCCGCAGAGATGGGCGAGGGCAAGACGGTAGTTCTTGACTATTCATCTCCCAACGTGGCAAAGCCCTTCCATATAGGACATCTTGGAACTACGGTAATTGGACACTCGCTTAAGCGTCTGCACGAGTTTGCAGGATATAAGTGCGTGGGTATCAACTACCTTGGTGACTGGGGAACCCAGTTTGGTAAGCTCATTACCGCTTATCGTATGTGGGGCAACGCTTCTCTCATCGAGGAGGGCGGAATAGATAAGCTGGTTGAGCTTTACGTTAAGTATCACGAGGAGGCTGAAAAGGATCCCTCTCTCAACGATACCGCAAGAGCAGAGTTCCACAAGCTTGAGAACGGCGACGAGGAGAACATCAAGCTTTGGCGTTGGTTTGTTGATATAAGCCTTGCAGAGTACCAGAAGACCTACGGTCAGCTCGGCATAGAATTTGACAGCTACAAGGGTGAGTCCTTCTATACCGACAAGATGCCCGCTCAGGTGCAGAAGCTCCGCGATATGGGGCTTCTTAAGATCGACGACGGCGCGTCCATCGTAGATCTCGAGCCCTACGGAATGACACCCTGCCTTATCCTTAAGCGTGACGGCTCCACCCTTTATCCCACAAGAGATATCGCGGCTGCCGTATACCGTAAGGAGACCTACGATTTCGATAAGATGATCTACGTTACCAGCGCAGGTCAGAGCCTCCACTTTGCACAGTGGTTCAAGGTTGTTGAGCTTATGGGCTACGAGTGGTTCGACAAGCTGGTTCACGTTCCTTACGGAACCGTAAGCATCAACGGTGAAAAGCTTGCTACCAGAACGGGTAACGTAATCCTGCTTCGCGATCTGTTTGCACAGGCTATCGCAAAGGTAGAAAGCATCATGGAGGAGAAGAACCCCGATCTTCCCAACAGAGATAAGGTTTCCGAGGCTGTTGGCGTTGGCGCGATCGTGTTCTACTATCTTTCCAACAACAGAATCCGCGACATCAACTTTATGATGGAGGATGCGCTCAGCTTCGAGGGAAATACAGGTCCCTACGTTCAGTACACCTATGCTCGTACCTGCTCGGTACTTGCTAAATCCCAGCTTGCAGATAACGTTGAGCTTACTATAAGCGCAGAGGAGGAGGTATCTCTCCTTAAGACCCTTTCTCGCTTCGAGGAGGTAGTAAGAGATGCTATCGCGGCTTACGAGCCCTCTATCGTAACGAGATATATTCTCGACGTTGCAGGTGCATACAACAGATTTTATCATAACTGCTCTATTCTCGGCGCAGAGAATGAGAGCGTAAAGAATACCAGACTTGCGCTTACCAAGGCGGCTAATACGGTTCTCGGTAACGCATTCGGTCTTATTTGCCTTGCAAAGACCGAAAAAATATAATTCAAGATAGAGAGGTAAACAGAAATGTCCGGACATAGTAAGTGGGCTAACATTAAGCATAAGAAGGAAAAGACCGACGCTCAGAAGGCGAAGGTATTTACTAAGATAGGCAAGGAGATCACTATTGCAGTTAAGGAGGGGGGCGGAGATCCTGCATCCAACTCCAAGCTTCGTGACCTTATCCTCAAGGCAAAATCCAACAACGTACCTAACGATAACATTGAAAGAACCATTAAGAAGGCTCTTGGTGGAACCAGCGAGAGCTACGAAGAGGTAGTTTACGAGGGATACGGTCCTGCAGGAATTGCAGTTATCGTTGAGGCTACTACCGATAACCGTAACCGTACCGCAGGTAACGTAAGATCCTATTTCTCCAAGTACCACGGAAACATGGGTCAGACCGGTTGCGTATCCTATCTCTTTACAGAGAAGGGCGTTATCGTTATCTCTAACGAGGATGGCGATATCGACGAGGATAAGCTTATGGAGACCGCACTCGAGGCGGGAGCAGAGGATTTCGCATCCGAGGGAGAGGCATTTGAGATCTACACCGAGCCCGACGACCTTTACGCTGTAAAGGAAGCGCTTGAGGGCGCAGGATATGCTATCCTTTCCGCAGAGAAGGATAAGATCCCCTCTAACTACGTAACTCTTGAGAGCGATGACGATATTAAGTTCATGGGCTTGCTTATAGAGCATCTTGAGGATGATGATGACGTTATGAACGTGTATCATAACTGGTAAAACTGCGATTGATCTATGGGCAAGTATAAGAGATTACTGTCTAATACGGCAATTTTGGGAGCAGGTACCTTTACATCAAAGGTACTTGTTTTCCTACTTATGCCACTTTATACAGCTCTTCTTTCCACCGAACAGTTCGGAATTGCCGATATACTGATGCAGACGGCAAATCTGCTGATCCCCGTCGCCTGTCTTGGACTTGGTGATGGATTGTTCAGATTTGCGCTTGATACAAGCAGGGAAAAGCGTAAGCAGGTATTCAGCAGCGCGTTTTTTGTGATAGTTATCGGAATGCTTCCGTTAGCTCTGCTCATACAGGCGTTTAACTTTATTAGCATTTATAACGGTTACGTCTGGCTGGTGTTTGCATACGTTTGCTCGGCAAATCTGCACACTGTCTGCGCTAACTATATCAGAGCCTGTGATAAGACGAAGACCTTTGCGCTGCAGGGAATTGCCAACACCGCGCTTACTATCATTCTTAACGTGGTATTTCTTGTGGTCTTTGACCTCGGAGTGCTTGGATACGTTCTGTCGGTGGTATTGGCGGATTTTCTTGTCACCGTGGTCATCTTCATTGCTTGCCGTCTTTATCGAGATCTTGATATAAGAGTTCCTAAGAAGGATCTGCTTAAGGATATGCTTAAATTCAGTATACCCTATATCCCGACTACGATGATGTGGCTTATCACCTCATCGTCGGACAGATTTATTCTGACTGCTTTTGCGGGAGCATCGGAGAACGGTCTTTATGCGGCGGCGTATAAGCTTCCTACGCTTATTTCCTTGGCAGGAGGCGTGTTTATCGAGGCGTGGCATTTCTCGTCTGTAAACGATGCAAAGCCCGAGGAGAGAAAGAGCTTCTTTGGCGGAGTGTATAAGAATTATACGGGTATTATGTTTATCGGTACCTCGTTTATAATTTTGTTTGCCAAGGTGCTTTCGGCACTTTTGCTTGACGAGGCGTATTATTCCTCTTGGAAATACGTCCCCGTATTAAGCGTTGCCATGCTGTTTTCGGCATTTTCTGCGTTTATGGGAAGCGTGTATTTTCTTGAGAAGAGAAGCACTCGTTCGATGATAACGGCGGCAGTAGGCGCGCTTACAAATATAGTGTTCAATCTTTTGCTTATACCCACACAGGGAGCAATGGGCGCGGCTGTGGCAACGGTCATCAGCTATATGGTGGTATTCGTTATAAGAGCGGTCGATACGGGAAAATACCTGAAATTTGATCTCTGCATACCCAGAGTAGCAGTAAACACCGCTGTTATAATAATTCAAACCATTTTGATGATATTTGAAGTGCCTTACTGGATATTCTGGCAACTTGGAATAGTCGGATTTATAGCTGCTTTCAACGGTCGAGAGATAGCGATGACGGCAAAAGAGCTTGTTTGCAATTTTCTTAAAAAATAAATAAAATATTTTTCAAAAAAGTATTGCATTTATAAAACAAATATGTTATAATATGACGAATGTGCGAAAAACACAAGTAAAAGGGTAGTCCGCTGCGCAGCTCTGCATGAATACCCGGATTTTTAAGGAGGACTGAAAGATGAACAACTTGCTTCAGGCTTTTACAAACGAGCAACTTAAGACCGAGATTCCCGTAGTTAATGTGGGTGACACTATCCGCATTCACAACAGAATCAAGGAAGGCAACCGTGAGAGAATCCAGCTCTTCGAGGGCACCGTTATTGCTAAGCACGGCGGCGGAATCTCCGAGACATTCACTGTAAGACGCGTTTCTTACGGCTGTGGTGTTGAAAAGACCTTCCCGATCCACTCTCCTAACGTAGTTAAGGTTGACGTGGTTCGTTCCGGTAGCGTTAGAAGAGCAAAGCTCTACTATCTGCGCGACAGAGTTGGTAAGGCATCTAAGGTTAAGGAAAAGATCGAAAAGTAATTTTTCTAACCAAAGAAATACAAAACGGACATCTTTGGGATGTCCGTTTTGTGTTTTAATACCCCAGAAGGAGAACTTTAATGAAAAAGACTATTAGATACATAGCGTTACTTTTGATAATAGTAATAACTTTGTCTTTTGCTTCTTGCGGAAGGCTCTCGTTGACCGAAATGTTAGACACATTGCAAAACGGAATGAATATAGAATTAGATATAGCCCCCGAGACTCTTCCTGAGAATACAGAGGAGGAGCGTCCCTCTGAAACGATCGACGTGTCCGACGTGCTTGACTCTATGGATACAAATTTTGGTGACGGAGGGCATATAACCGATATAGCAAAGGCGGCAACTAACGGACTTCGTAGTGCAGTCAGTGTTTATGCAGGCTTTGGATCGGGATTTTCTGTTAGCAGCGCGGCAGGATCGGGTGTAATATATCAGCTTGATGCCGAAAAGGGAAATGCTTTTATAATTACTAATTATCACGTTATTTATAATGAAGAGGTAAGCAATCACATAGAGGTATATCTCTTTGGAAGAGAGAGTGGAGATTACGCTATCCCCGCAACCTTTGTCGGTGGTTCTCCCAACTATGACATAGCAGTTCTTTTCGTTCAGGAAAGCGAGGTTCTTAAGGCCGCAGTGGCAGACGGTACGGCAAAGGCAGTAACCATTTCCAATTCCGACACGATAGTAGCAGGACAAACAGCTATCGCGATAGGAAATCCCGAATCCTCGGGAATTTCAGTGACATCGGGTATCGTCAGCGTTGATTCTGAATATATTCAGATGAGCTCCATCAACGGAAGCGGGTCGGTAGATTTCCGTGTTGTAAGAGTAGATACGGCTGTGAATTCAGGAAATTCGGGCGGAGGACTTTTCAACGATAAGGGCGAGCTCATGGGTATCGTAAATGCTAAGATATCTAAGAGCGACGTTGAAAATATCGGATATGCAATTCCTTCAAACGTAGTTAGAGCCATTACCGATAACATAATCTATTATTGCTTTGGAAAAAGCGGTAAGACGGTTATGAGAGCAATTCTTGGTCTTACGGTTACCGTGGGAGAGCTTTATTCGGTATATGACGAGGAAACGGGAATAATCAAGCAGGCAGAGAAGGTTGTTGCTATGGAAACGACCGCAGGTGCGTTGGCTTATGGGGTGTTCAAGCCCGACGACGTTATCAAGAGTATAACGATCGGAGAGAAAACGGTAGCCGTTACCCGCAGACACCATTTGATAGATACAATGCTTGATGCTCGCGTAGGCGATACGGTATTCTTTAAGATAATAAGAGATGGCGTTGAAAAGACGGTTAACGTAACTATTACAGAGAGCTGTCTTACCGAATATTAAAACAAAAAGCTTCGCTTTAAGCGAAGCTTTTTTATATTCCGTAGGCGCCTGTTAAAGGGTCCTTGAAAACTCCCAGCTTGGGGGTGATAAAGGTGAATATTATAAAGAGAAGGGCTATTGCGGAGAGCATAAATATTGATATTTTAGGGTTGTTGCAGGGTGTTGATTGGTTGTTGAATTGTCTGGTTTCGTATATATACGCTATTGCCGCCGAAATAAAGAAGATCGTAATATTCATCCAATCGGGAGATTTACCAAATACGCCGTTATAGGTGTAGAAAAGTACAGGTATAAGCACAAGCCCCAAAAGAATTCCGCGAAGCTTTACGCACCAAAAATCCTTTTTTTCACGGAAGAAAAAGCTCTCTACAATAGCAAAGATAAACATAGGCCAGAAGAGAAGCTTCATGTGCTCCCAGGTTGATTCGTTTACTCCCGAAAGTGGAGCGATCCATACCGCCTCGCCGAGCCACTCGTATAAAAAATGCAGCAGAGTTCCGCCAAGCGACGTAACGGCAAAGCCCATCAGCTGCCAAAGTCCCAATGATCGTTTCATAACACACCTCGAATATTTTTTCAAATAAAGTTTATTCAAAAGTGCGACGTGATATACGTAGAGTCGATTATAACTTATTTTTATATTTTAACACAAAGAGGAACATTTCACAGGGATAATTTGAAAATGTGTATGCGGTTACAATTAAAACACCCGATAAGATAAGCATCTCATCGGGTATTTTTTGAGATTTATACCGTTCCTGTTACTGTAAGGGTTGTAATTCCGGGGGTGACGCTGTATGCTCCGGTCACAGGATCCTGCGTGTAGGTTGCGGCGGGAACCGTTATCTGACCGGGAACTGTGGTGAAGAGACCTGTTGCTTCGTCATAGTTGTACTGAACACCTTCTGTCCAAGCAACGCCGTCAAGGCTTACTGCCAAGGCGGTGAGAATAGGATCGAAAAGGTCGCTTACAGAAGCATTGTCTGTTGCTACTACATCCTGATTTCCGGAATTCTGGATAACAAAGGTGTAGGTTATGCGATCATTGTCAACTATTTGAGAGGGAGTTATTGATTTGGAGATGGTCAATATGGGAGCAGCGCTTGCATTTACGGTTTCACTTGCAGTGGCAGGAGTGCTGAGTCCGTCACCTGTAACCGTAGCAGTGTTGGTTATAACTCCGCCGAGATTGGGAGAAGCGTACTGGTTTGCGCGAGCCTGATAAACAAGAACGGCATCACTTCCGCTAGGAATGTTGATCCCGCTTATGACTAAGGGAGGTCCTGCAGTTACCGCAGGAGCAGGCTGGACTACCCCGTCGATAAACAGGGTAGCGGAGCCGTCAACATAGGTCAAGGGATAAAGAGTAGTGCCGCCAAAGGGATATCCACCGAGATCGTCTGAAACAATGAGACCGTTCAAGGCTCCGTTTCCTGTGTTGCGCATAGTAACAACGTAGGTTACGATTCCGTTGGGAGCATAGGTTCCTTCAATAGATGTTTTGCTCACTGTCAGAACGTCAAGTATCTCGCCGTATGCTATATTTGAATTTGTAGTGGTTCCGTTATAGGTTAAAGTTGCCTGATTTGAAAAAAATAGCCATAGAGTACCTCTTTGTATTCAGTTTGAGGGGGCGTCCTCTGTAAATTATATGAAGTATAGTTTCTTAGGTTGAAAAGTTTATTGACTTATGATATAATAAATATATAATATGATTTTGGAGATGAACTATGTTTGAAAATGTAAAACGAAATTTTGGTTTTGGCTGTATGCGCTTGCCTATGATAGACGGAGAGGTCGATCACGCGACGGTTAATCTTATGGTAGATGCCTTTATTGAAGCGGGCTTTAATTATTTTGACACAGCGCACGGCTATATAGACGGTAAGAGTGAGAAGGCGGTCAAGGCGTGTCTTACTTCTCGTTATAGCAGAGATAGCTATATCCTTGCAAACAAGCTTTCCGACTGGTTTTTTGAAAAAGAGGAAGAGGTGCGACCCTTCTTCGAGCAGCAGCTTGAGATATGCGGCGTTGAGTATTTTGATTTTTATTTATTCCACGCTCTTAATCGCAATTCCTATGAAAAGCATAAGTCCTGCAACACCTTTGAGATAGTTAAGCAATTAAAGGGAGAGGGGCGTGTAAAGCATATTGCTATGTCCTTCCACGATACTGCGGATATTCTTGATAAGATACTTACCGAGCAGCCTCAGATCGAGGTAGTACAGCTGCAGATAAACTATCTTGATTATGACGATCCGGGCGTACAAAGTAAGCTCTGCTATGACGTTGCTGTTAAGCACGGTAAGAAGGTTATTGTTATGGAGCCTGTAAAGGGCGGGGCATTGGTAAATCTTCCCGAGACTGCCGTTGCGGAGTTCAAAAAGCTTGGTGATGCGGCTCCTGTTTCTTATGCTCTTAGATATGCGGCAAGCTTCCCTGAGGTGTTTATGGTGCTTTCGGGTATGGGCAATATGGAAATGATGCAGTCGAATATCAAGACCATGCACCCCTTTGTTCCGCTTAATGAAAAAGAGCTGGAGGCAACCGATAAGGCAAGAGATATTATTCGCAAGTATAATCAGATACCCTGTACAAAGTGTAGGTATTGCGCAGAGGTTTGTCCTAAGAACGTACCTATTGCAGATCTGTTTGCGGTATACAATGAATACGCTTTAGCCAAGGCAACGAAAAAAGACACCAGAGAGGGTCTTTTGTCCTTTGAGATCAAGGCAACCGACTGTATCGAATGTGGAATGTGCGAGGGTATCTGTCCGCAGAATATCCAGATCCGTCAAAAGCTTAAGACACTCGCAAAACTTTAATTTGTCAGGAGAGTTTAAAATGGAAAAAACGTTACGTAATAAAGCAATAAATTTATCGAAGGAAGCCGCTTTTATACTTCTTACGGTAGTGTGCGCGGTAGTTCTGCCTCAGATATTTCATGCGGCGGGAGTTTTGTTAGGCATGGGTGGAATACTCGGTCAAATATTTTTGCCGATGTATATTCCCGTATTGATAATCGGATTTTACCGTGGAGCTGCCACGGGCGCTATTGCAGGTTTGATAGCCCCTATTGTCAGCTTTGCAATTACCGAAATGCCCTCGGCGGCGCTTCTGCCTTTTATCACCCTTGAGCTTATCGCTATGGGTTTGCTTGCAGGAGCTTTTTCTAAGGTAAAGCTTCCTGCTATTCTTCGTGTGCTTTCGGTACAGGTTATTGCTAAGGCTGTTCGTCTTGTTGTACTTGCAATATCTCTTTATGCCGCAAACGGCACAGTAGCAACTTCGGCGTTGTTTGCAGGTATTTTCACATCTATTCCCGGTGTGATCTTGCAGCTTGCTTTGGTAACCTTCTTGATAATGAAAAAGGAAGCGCGCCATGAATGAGCTCTTAAATATTGCCAGGCAAAAAATGCTGGATGGCAAATATACCTGTGTTGTTTTGATTGACAACGACGAGTATACCTCTTATGAGCGAGGGGTAAGGCCGCTGCTTTCCTTATTAGAAACGGAGCGTTCCTTTGTGGGCGCTGTTGCCTCGGATAAATGTATCGGGGCAGGGGCAGCGCACCTGTACGTTTTGTTGGGAGTGTGCGCGGTATGGGCAAATATTATCAGCGAGGCGGCTATTCAAATTCTCAGAAATAACGGAATAGAGGTTTGCTTTGATTTGTGTGTTCCAAGCATTATCAACCGCAGAGGTGATGGGATCTGTCCTATTGAAAAGGCTGTTGCCGATGCAAAAAATTCAAATGAGGCTTATGGATTGATTGTTGATGCGCTCAAGCAGCTTGAACAGAATACAAAGCTTAAGTAATACAATAAACGAGAGATAAAAAACAAAGAGCTCCTAAGCAAATCGCTTAGGAGCTCTTTGCTTTTTTGCAAAATGTATACTACGTAAAAACGCAAAAAAAACTGTTGACAAAATTTGTCGAGAAATATTAGTCTTGCTAAGAAAAGTAAAAAGCCTTGGAAGTTTGAATGCTTCCAAGGCTTGTTATTTTTCAATTGAAATCTATATAAAAATCAAAAATGAATGTTTTTTTATGGAAAATCTCAACCAAACTGCATTTTTTATCGATTTTATGTATTTTGAAGTACATTTTTTGAATTTTTACCTTCAAAAAACTGCAAAAATCAAAATAAAAGCCAAAAAGGGATTGACAAAACATATATATTGTAATATAATAGATGTAACGATATTTTTTTGTGGATCTGAGTCAAGCAGATCGGACGGGATATTCCGTTATTATTGGATACAAAAGTGTTCAATGAAGCAAAATATTATCGAAATATAGATGAGGCGAAAGCCTTGTCAAAAAATATGGAGGTTTTTGCTATGAGCAAAACAATCAAAAGAATTGTAAGCGTTGTGCTTGTTCTTGCTATGCTTGCAGCTATCTGCCTTACAGTAGTAAGCTGTGCTGATAAGCCTTCCAACGAAAATGGTCCTGCAAAGGAAACGTTGGCAACAGGAACTTACAACACCTACACAACGGCTCTGGGTACAAACTGGAACCCTCACACATGGGAGAACAATGCAGATAGCGCTGTTATGGGCTACATTGAAACTCCTCTGGTTGACATGACGATCAAGGATTCTAAGACTGGTGAATACCAGTGGATATTCCTTGCAGCAACATCTGTTACTGACGTTACCAAGGACAACCAGGCAGACCTCACTAAGTACGGCTGCGCAGAAACAGACGCTACTGAGGGTTACGTTTACGAGATCAAGCTTCGTCCCGAGATGTGCTGGGAAGATGGCACCGCTATCAACGCAGATACTTACATCTACTCGATGAAGGCTATGCTCGATCCTACCATGAAGAACTACCGTGCAAACAACTACTACTCCGGTGAGTCCGCTCTCGCAGGTGCTCAGGCATACTTCGATCAGGGCGCTCCCATTTACGCAGTTGTTGTTCCCGCATATGGTGAAGGGGATACTCCTGACTACAGTCTCAATCTTGATGAGTGGGATCTGTACATCGACCTCGATTCTAACGGAATGACCTTTGCAGGCTATAGCTTCTATGAGCTCTACAAGGACTACGGTATTATTTCCGCTGAGACCTACAATGCTGTTGCAGGCAACGAGAACATCTACGGAATGACCAAGATTACTGAAGAGAACAAGGAAGCTGTCCTCACCCTTATGGATGAGTTCTGCTCCGGATTTGGTATTTCCATCTACAACGAGGACGGTACCGTTAACGAGGAATTCTACAAGGAATTCTTGTTCTACGATACAAAGGAAATCGGCGCAGCTGTTTCTTGGGATAAGGTAGGTCTTTACAAGGTTGACGAGTACACCATCCGTTACGTTTGTGCAACCGCTTACGATTACTACTACTTCCTTACCTCCTGCACATCCAACTGGATCGTTCACGAGGGTCTTTATGAGGCTAACAAGGACACCACCGGTGAGCTTACAACAACAAAGTACGCTACATCCAAGGCAACAACCATGTCCTACGGTCCTTACAAGATGTCCTCTCTCCAGGACGGCAAGCAGATGGTATTCGTTCGTAACGAAAAGTACTTCGAGTACAAGACTGACGAAAACGGTAACCTTTACTCCACAACCGAAACCGCTGGATTTAAGGTTGACGGCGAGTACGTTGAGCAGTACCTCACAGAGAAGGTTGTAATTGACGTTATGACCGACGACGCAGCAAAGCTTGCGTTCCTCTCCGGTAAGATCGACGACTGGACTCCCGCAGCTGATGAAGTAGTTAACTACTCCACCTCTGACCAGCTCTACCAGGTAGACGAGACCTACACAATGCGTCTGTTCTTTAACACAGACCTTGATGCACTCACTGCTATGGATCAGGCAGGTAACCAGAACTCTGTAGTTATTTCTAACTACAATTTCCGTAAGGCTATGTCCTTGGCACTTGACCGTTCCGAGTTCGTAACGGCTACAGCAGGTTACAAGGCAGCTTACTCCCTTATCAACTCTCTCTACTTCTACGACGTTTACGAAGATCCTTCCTCTATCTACCGCAATACAGAAGAGGCTATGCAGGCTGTTTGTAACATCTACGGCGTAGAGTACGGCGAAGGTAAGGCTTACGCAACTCTTGAGGATGCATACAAGTCTGTAACAGGCTTCAACCTCACAGAGGCAAAGGCTCTTATGAAGGCAGCTTGCGACGAGCTCGTTGCAGCAGGTCTTTACAACAAGGGCGACAAGGTTGTTATCCAGATGGGTTACAAGGCAGGAACTCTTGATTCCACCGACAACCAGCAGGTAGCACTTCTTAACAAGTATATCAATGCAGCTGCTGCAGATTCCGGCTTCGGCGAGATCGAGCTTGTTGCTAAGGATAACCTCACAAACAGATACAAGGACGTTTACACCGGTGTATATGCTATCGGTTGGGGCGCTTGGGGTGGAGCTGCTTTCTATCCCTTCACCATGTTCCGTGTATACTGTGACCCTGATTACGCAGATCTCCACGAGGGTGGATGCTGGGATCCCGCTACTGAGACCCTTACACTCACAATCAACGGAGAAGAGGTTACAATGACATGGCAGGAGTGGTCTGTATCTATGACTGGTACAGGCAAGTACGCTGATGCTTCTAACGAAGTAAAGCTTCAGGTTCTCGCAGCAATTGAAGAGAACTTCATTGAGCTCTACTACTGCATCCCTGTATGCGCTACAACCGTTTGCTCTATGCTTTCCTATAAGGTTAGCTACTACACCGAAAACTACAGCATCATGTACGGCTTCGGTGGACTCCGTCTGATGAGATACAACTACACAGACGCTGAGTGGGCTGATTACGTAAAGAGCGTAAATAACCAGCTTGCATACTAATTAACCGAATATATTCGGATAATTAAGGTAAACTAAAATTGCCGAGAGGGGCTGAATTATGTCCCTCTCGGCTTGAGTGTTATAATGCCTAACTCGCAGATTGCGAGCCGTCTCTTGACAACGGCTCGCAATGCGTGCGACTTAGAGGATTTGCAGATGACATTTCTGGATTTTGCTGCTGTTTTTTGCTCCGGACTTGGAGCGGAAAATAGTGCGAGGCAAAAAACAGCAGAAAAATTCTATTGTAAAAATTAAGTAAAGGAGACAAGCAACATGAAAATGGCAAAATACATCTTCAAAAGAATACTTTTGATGCTTTTTGTCCTTCTTGTAATAGTCACCATTTGTTTTGTGCTTGTACGCATGCTGCCTCGATCTTTGCCCGAGGGAAGTTTAGCTCAGCAAAATGCTGTTCAGGCACGCTGGGAAGCGCTTGGATATAACAAGCCGATCCTTCAGCAGTTTGGTATATATTTAAAGAACATCATCACCGAGTGGGACTTCGGTACTTCTTGGTATATTAAATATATGGAGCCCGCTTGGGATCTTCTTGCGGGACGTTTGTTGCCTACAGTACTTGTAAACGTATACTCGTTGCTTTTCTCTATTCCGATAGGAATTGCACTTGGTGTTTACGCGGCAATAAAGAAGAACAAATGGCAGGATAGCTTTATAAGCACATTGGTTATGGTATTCGTATCCGTGCCTTCGTACGTTTACGCATTCTTGATACAGTTTTTCCTCTTCTATAAGTTCCACTGGTTTGATAAGCCAGGTGTACTAGCGTTGGCAGAGGCGGCAGAGAAGGCGGGAATTACTCTTGTTGAGGGAGCAGAGTGGAAGGCTTGGTTTACAGGACCTATGTTCGTATCCTTGATAATGCCCGTATTGGCATTGTCCTTTGGTACGATTGCGGGACTTTGCCGTTTCACCCGTGCAGAGCTTACTGAAACCTTGACGTCTGACTATATGCTTCTTGCGCGTACAAAGGGACTTACCCGTGCGCAGGCTACATCTCGTCACGCGCTCAAGAATGCGATGGTTCCGATTCTTCCTATGATCATTTCTTCGTTCGTAGGAATTCTTGGCGGATCGCTCGTTATTGAGAAGATATTCTCTATTCCCGGAGTTGGTGAATTGTATATTATGTCGGTATTCCAGAGAGACTATGACGTATTTATGATAGATACGATCTTCTATACTCTCATTGGACTTGCAACAAATATTGTGGTGGATATAAGCTACGGCTTTATTGACCCGAGAATCAGAATGGGGGAGAGATGATATGAGTAATATCAATAATATGAACATCCCCGCAATTTCAAAGGAAAAATTTGAATTTGTAAATACCAATTTAAAGATTCACGATAAGAAGTTTGATGACAAGCCCATAGGATATTTCAAGGATGCTTGGCTTAGATTCTGTAAGAACCGCGCATCTGTTGTAGCGGCTGTTATCATCATTGTTATTATTCTTTTCTCTATTCTTTGTCCGCTCTTTATCACCACCCATGATAACTCGTTCATGGTAAACTATTATGCTAAGAAGCCCGCAAGAGTTACTTGGCTTAGAGATAATTTTGGAATAATGGATGGAGGAGTGAACCGTCAGGGCATTACCGAGGCAGAGCTTCTTCGTTTGACTGCTATTGGTATAGGCGCTGCCGACCATACAGGTGAGGATACTTCTCTTGCCGCAGGTATGGAGAGCTATTATCAGCCTGTCATCAACGTAAGCGAACCCCAGCAGACGCTGGATGCAAAAAAACAGCCCGTAAACATTTACGACGTTCGTGTTGACACCTATCTTGAGGTTGGATTCGAGTACCGTCAGATCCCCCAGTCAGAGCTTCAGAAAATTCTTGACTGGCAGGAAAGTACAGGAAAGCAGATCCTTTACCCTCTTATAGATGAGGATAACGAATGGGACCCCAAGAAGGGAAATGATGATCCCGACCTGTGGTATAAGGCAGTAAAGAATGCAGGACACCCTGTTGCTTTGAACTCTATGGGACAACCCTATGAGATCACCTACGGTGAGGATATGGAGCTTGAGGATAACTACAAGCGCGATGCGAATGGTAATCCTATTTATTACGAATATACGGGTGGTGGAAGCATTGAAACCGCTGAGTATAAGATCCGTGTTCTCTACTACAACTACTATCAGTATCTCTATGGATTTGAGCCTAACTATGTAATGGGTACAGAATCTCAGGGTTATGATATGGCGCTCCGTGTAGCAGACGGTATTCAGCTTTCTCTTTTGATCGCTGTGCTTGTATGTGTCATCAACTTCATTCTTGGCGCTCTCTACGGAGCAGTTGAGGGTTACTACGGTGGAGCACTTGACCTTATTTTGGAGCGTGTATCCGATATTTTGAGCGGCGTACCGTTTATCATTGTTGCAACTCTGTTCCAGCTGCATCTTGCGGCAAAGGTAGGACCTATAATTTGTCTGTTGTTTGCATATATCGTAACCGGATGGATAGGTACCGCTTACAGAGTAAGAACGCAGTTCTATCGCTTTAAGAATCAGGAATATGTAATGGCTGCAAGAACACTTGGAGCTAAGGATAGCAGAATTATCTGGAAGCATATATTCCCCAACACACTTGGTACAATTATCACATCTTCTGCGCTTGCTATTCCTTCTACGATCATGTCCGAGAGTATGCTCTCGTACCTTGGAATCGTTAGCCTTGGAGGAAAGAGCGGAACCTCTCTCGGAACACTTCTTTCCGAGGCGGAAACACGTTGGCAGGATGCACCTCACCTTATGCTGTATCCCGCTTTGATAATCTCGCTTTTGATGATTTGCTTTAACCTGTTCGGTAACGGACTTCGTGACGCGTTTAACCCGTCATTGCGTGGAGTGGAGGATTAATCTATGGGTAAGATACTTGAAGTTAATAATCTGAAGATCTCCTTCCGTACACAAAGCGGTACGTTAAAGGCGGTTAGAAATATCTCTTTTGATCTTGAAAGAGGAGATACACTTGCTATAGTTGGTGAGTCCGGCTCCGGTAAGTCTGTAACTTCTAAGGCTATACTTGGAATTTTGGCTGGTAACTCGATCATCGAGGGCGGCGAAATTCTTTATGACGGTAAGGATCTTCTCAAGATAGACGAAGAGGAGATGCACAAGATTCGAGGAGATAAGATAGCGATGATCTTCCAGGATCCGCTTTCTTCCCTCAATCCTATAGTTAAAATAGGTAAACAGATAACAGAAGCAATGCTTCTTAAGAATAAGGCGTCCCGCAAGATTTCGAGAAAAGAATTTAACGGTATGCTTGAGGTGCTCAAAAACAACCTTATTGAGGTGTACGGAGAGAGCGAGGCTCAGAGAATGGACGAGCTTGTTAACACGTTCGATAAGTTCAATATTGTGGCCTTGAAGTTTGAAACGCCTTATAATGAAGCATTCAATGCAGCAGAGGAGCTTGTTGCAGATATTGAGGATCTCTCGTTCCTTATCGAGAAAAAGCAAAGAGTTAATGTAAAGGATAAGCTTGGTTATATTATCAAGAAGCTTCCTACGATAAAAAATCAGTTCCTCACAGGAAACTGTGGCGACGAGCTTGCAGCTGTAATCAGCTCTCTTAACTCGGTTAGATCTGCATATGACGAGAAGGATCCTGAGACGGCGAAGGCTATTATCGTCGAGCTTGAAAAGGCAAAGGAGTTCCTCTCTAAGGTAGTACAGACTACTCGCCCTGATTTCTTCAGCTTTGGTTACTACGCAATGAACAATCAGAGCGTGGATCTTTCGACAACTTCGATCGAAGAGCTTAATGCTAAGACTCGTGAGTACCTGGATACAAGCTTCCTTGTTGATTTTGTTAAGCTTATAATTTCGGCAGAGAAGAATGCTTGCAAAAAGTCGATTGAGGCAAAGACAAAGGTTGTTGAGGCAATTCCCGCTGTTCGTGAGTACTTCCTTGCAGGCAACTTTGACAAGAAGGGCGCGAAGGAGCAGCTCAACGCTATCTCTAAGCTGGTTCACAATTGTATCAACAAGCTTGATACGAATAAGGATAGTATGACATACACGTTTGGCACATCTCTTGAGAGTGCTATAGACAAGTATTTCCATGCTATTGTTAACAACCCCCGTGAGGAGGCAAGATTTGCAAGACAGAGCAAAAAGCGTGACGCTCTTATCGCAAGAGGTAAGACGGTAGACTGGAAGGTCGTTCCCGCAGTTGTTTATGACCTTGATGAGCTTGCAGAAAATATTGTTAAGGTTATTGACAATATTTACGCAAAATATCAAAAGGAAATTGCAGAGGCAGACAGCTTAAGCATGGAAAGCCGTGCAAACGCGCTTATTGATTATTTCAAGGAGAAGGCATCTCTTGTAGTTTATAAGCTTACAAAGAGAATGGCGAAGGAAAAAGCAATAAAGCTTATGGATGAGGTTGGTATTCCCGAGTCGAGAATACGTTACAACCAGTATCCCTTTGAATTCTCCGGCGGTATGAGACAGAGAATAGTTATCGCAATTGCACTTTCTGCAAACCCTGATATTCTTATTTGTGACGAGCCTACTACTGCGCTTGACGTTACCATTCAGTCGCAGATACTTGAGCTTATCAATAAGCTTAAAAAGGAAAGAAATCTTTCCGTAATATTCATTACTCACGACCTTGGCGTTGTTGCTAATATCGCCGATAAGATCGCGGTAATGTATGCGGGAAAGATAGTTGAATACGGATCGGCAGACGAGGTATTCTATGATCCTCGCCATCCCTACACCTGGGCGCTCCTTTCTTCAATGCCTGACCTTGATACAAATGAGAAGCTTGAGGCAATTCCGGGAACTCCTCCTAATATGATCTATCCTCCTGAGGGAGATGCATTTGCTGCAAGAAATAAGTATGCAATGCATATAGATTTTGAGCAGCAGCCTCCTGAATTTGAGGTTTCTCCCACACACTGGGCTGCAACATGGCTCTTGCATCCCGATGCGCCTAAGGTAGAGCCCCCTCATATAATTACCGAAAGAATTGAAAGAATGAAGAAGAGAGGAGAAGAATGATATGGATAATCAGAATCAAGAAGTTCTCCTTAGGGTTGAAAACCTGTGTCAGTATTTCAGATCGGGAAAGTATGAGAACAAGGCTGTAAACAACGTAAGCTTTGATATAAAGAAGGGTGAAGTATTCGGACTCGTTGGTGAGTCGGGATGCGGAAAGACCACAACCGGTCGTTCAATTATCCGTCTTTATGATATAACATCCGGAAATATCTATTTCAAGGGCAAGAGAATTGCCGCAGGAACAAGATCTTATAAGGATGCTATAAAGAAGGCAAACGCTGAACTCAAAGCGTTCGAGAAGCAATGCAAGGCAGAGGGAACTGCCGAGGCAAAGGAGAAACTCGAGCAAAAAAGAGCTCAGACTCGTGAGTTTGTAAGCGAGCAGAGAAAGCTTATTGCAGAGGCTAATTACGATCATAAGCATTGTGATCGAGATCTCGTTACTAAGATCCAGATGATATTCCAGGATCCTATTGCATCGCTTAACCCTCGTATGACAGTAAAGGAGATAATCTCCGAGGGTCTTGTTATAAACGGTGTTAAGGATAAGAAGTATATAGAAGAAAAGGTATATGAGATACTTGAGCTTGTAGGACTTGTTCGTGAGCACGCAGAACGTTATCCTCACGAGTTCTCGGGCGGTCAGCGTCAGAGAATAGGTATCGCACGTTCGGTAATTATGCGTCCCGATATGATAATCGCAGACGAGCCTATTTCCGCTCTTGACGTTTCTGTTCAGGCGCAGGTAATCAACCTTCTTAACGAGCTTCGCGAAACACTTGGTCTTACCATACTCTTTATCGCACACGACTTGTCGGTTGTAAAATACTTCTCCGACCGTATAGGCGTTATGTATTTTGGTAATCTTGTAGAGCTTGCAGACTCGGATGAGCTTTTCGCACATCCTATGCATCCCTATACACGTTCGCTTTTGTCGGCTATTCCTCAGCCCGACCCCCGTACGGAAAAGCAGCGCCGCAGAATTACCTACAACGCTGCAAAGGAGCACGATTATTCTGTGGATAAGCCCTCCTTGAGAGAGGTAACTCCCGGACATTTTGTGTACTGCAACGATGCGGAAGAAGCAAAGTATAAAGAGGAATTTGGAGTATGAAGAAAAAAGTACTGCTTCAATATTCCATAACAACGTCAATTTGTGCAGGAATATCATTTATGATACTCTACACGAATGGCTTTTGGAGAACGTTTGATCTTGCTGAAAAATACAGGCTTCTTGCGGATGCATTTACCGTTCCCGGTATATTGCTTATTATGATCGCAGCGCTTGTATGGGTAAGCTCAGAAGGCTTTTTCGACGGAATATCGTATGCTGTAACCCAGTTTAGCGGAATGCTCATTCCGTCTATAGGTAAAAAGTATAAGCATATGAAATACTACGATTACAAAATGGAAAAGAAAGAAAAGCGTTCCGGCGGATACTCGTTTTTGTTTTTTGTTGGATTGCTGTTTACTGTAATTGCAGTTGTATTCATTATACTTTTTAATCAGGTTTACGTTCCTAAAATATAAAAATAACTTCACATCCCAAAGGATGTGGCGGAATTTTTATATGGTCTTTAGTTTTTAAAACCTCTTGCTTTTAGAGAATAAAAGTGATACAATACATAAACAAAATTAAATAAGAATAAAAAGACCGACGAGTATAAAACTCGTCGGTCTTGGTTTTTTATTCAATTACTGAACCAACTCACAGAACTCGTCTATCTCTTTTCTGATAACCTCGAGTCCTTCACACCAAAATTCCTTGTTTGTAAGGTCGATGCCTGCAATCTTAGCACAGTCTTCTATATCCATAACTGCAGTTGCTCTAAGCATCTCCTTGTAGGTATCAACAAAGGCTGCGCCCTCCTTCTCGTACTTGGCGTACAAGCCTCTTGCAAAGAGTCCGCCGAAAGCGTAAGGGAAGTTATAGTAGCTGAGTCCGCCGCTGTAATAGTGTCCCTTGCACAGCCACATATACTGATGCATAAAGTTCTCATCAAGACCATCGCCGTATGCCTTCTTCTGTGCCTCGAGCATCAGAGAAGAGAGGCGATCTGCGCTCATGAACTCAGCTGTACGGTTGTCGAACACACTCTTTTCGAAGGTAAATCTTGAGTAAATATCACAGATGATTTGACATGCATCCATAAGCTCGCTCTCGATAAGGGCAATCTTTTCATCCTTGTCGACGGCTTCCTTGATTGCCGTTGACATCACGAGAACCTCGTTGAAGGTCGATGCCGTCTCAGCAACGGGCATAGAATATTCCTGATTCAAAATCGAATTTTTGAATACCTGACGGTCGTGGAAGGAATGGCCGAGCTCGTGTGCCAGCGTTACTACATCACTAAATGAACCGTCAAAGTTGGTAAGCACGCGGCTCTGCTTTGCGGAGGGTACTCCACAGTCAAATGCGCCTCCAACCTTGCCTTCTCTCGGGTAGAAATCGATCCAGGCATTATCAAATGCAGACTTAACCATTTCGTACAACTCGACGTCGAATTTCTTGAAGACGTTAAGCAGATACTCTTTTGCGTCCTCTGTGGTGTATTCCTTGTCGTTCTTACCCATAGGCGCGAAGAGGTCATACCAGGGAAGTGCGCCCTCATGACCGAGAGCCTTTGACTTTGCCTTCAGATATTTTCTGAATACGGGCATATATTCTTCCATTGCCGACAGGAGTGCGTCAAGCGTTTCCTTCTTCATTCTTGAGGTGTAGAGTGTCTTTGCAAGAGGACTTTCGTAGCCTCTCATCTCGCACTCGTTCAGTACCTGAAGCTTTATGCTGTTGAGAGCAAATGCAACCGAGTCTTTAATCTTGTCGTAGCACTCAAGCTCTGCCTCGTACGCCTTTTTTCTGGTTTCAGGGTCAGGCGAGTAGGCGAGATTGCGCACCGAGGACAGGGGGATTTCCTTGCCGTCAATGGTTGCGGTAACCGAGCTTGTCAGGCTGCTATGCAGGTCACTCCAGGCTCCTGCTCCCGAGATGTTCATTTTAGCAAACAGCTCCTCCTCCTTGTCAGAGAGCAGATGCTTGCTGTCACGCTGAATATTGTTCAGGATATATTTGTGTTCGTTGAGTGTGGGATTTTTTGCAATGATGGCATCCAGGTCGCTGATCTGTGCAATAGCCTGAGAGATTTTTGTTGAGGGCGCCGCCGTTGTGCTTAACAGGCCCATAAGTCTGCCGAGTGCCGATGCCGCCTCGGAGTCTTTTGTATTTGCTGAGTACTTGAGGTTTGCAAAAATACCGAGCTTGCTTGCAAGAAGATTTAATTTTTCACTAATTGCAATAAATTCGCATACGAGCTTTTCTTCTTCAATGCTTGAAACTTCGCTCGAGAGAGCATTCAGCGCTTCGATCTCCTTTGTCAAAAGCTCGGTGTCCTCGCTGTATTTCGGGTCTTCAAAGCCCGAATAGAGAATATCCAGATTCCATTCCTTGTTCATAAGCCACTCCGTTAGTTTTTTTCTTTTATTATATCACGGATAAGAGAAAAAGTAAATAGATAATAATTATAACTTAGAAGAAAAGAGATACATAATAACCCGATAATCGGGATGCTCGTTAGAGAAAAAAGAGGAAATGCTTAGGCATTTCCTCTTTTAATTTGATTTTATCTTTGAACTCTGCCTGAGCCGTCGCCGCCTGCAAGCTTTTCTACTTCTGAAACGCTGATTCTGTTGTAATCACCCTCGATAGAGTGCTTGAGAGCAGATGCTGCAACGGCAAATTCGATCGCGGACTGTGTATCCTTTCCGGAAAGAAGTGCGTATATAAGGCCGCCACCGAAGCTATCGCCACCGCCTACGCGGTCAACTATATGGAGATGATAGGACTTGGAGAAGCAATAGCTCTCGCCGTCATAGAGCATTCCTGCCCAATCGTTATCATTTGCAGAGATAGAAGAGCGGAGCGTGATAGCAACCTTTTCAAAGCCAAACTTATCAGCAAGCTGCTTTGCAACCGTCTTATAACCCTCGTGATTGAGCTTTCCACCGTAAATATCCGTGTTTTCAGCCTCAATACCGAATACGTCCTTTGCGTCCTCCTCGTTGGAGATACAAACGTTAACATACTCGCAAAGCTTTGTCATAGCTTCTCTTGCTTCTGCTCTTGTCCAGAGCTTTCCACGGTAATTGAGGTCGCAGGAGATCTTAACGCCTCTTGCCTTAGCTGCCTTACAAGCCTCAAGACAGATCTCTACGAGCTCTCCGCCAAGCGCGGGGGTGATTCCTGTGAAGTGGAACCAGTCAGCTCCTTCAAAAATGCTGTCCCAGTCAAAATCCGAGAGGGAAGCCTCTGCTATTGCGGAGTGAGCTCTGTCGTAGATACAAACAGAACCTCTCTGTGATGCGCCCTTTTCAAGAAAATAAATACCGACTCTATCGCCGCCGCGAACTATCTTTGAGGTGTCAACGCCAAAGTAACGGAGAGAGTCAACTGCCGCCTGACCTATTGCGTGCTTCGGGAGCTTGGTTACGTAAACGCTGTCAAGTCCATAGTTTGCAAGGGAAACCGCAACGTTAGCCTCGCCGCCTCCAAAGGTTGCCTGCATCTGATCATTCTGGAAAAATCTATAATATCCGTTAGGTGCCAGGCGAAGCATAAGCTCGCCGAATGTAACTACTCTTTTCATTATTTTTCTGCCTCCATTTTATCAAGTGCTTCCTTTACGAAGAAGCTGCCGCCGATAGCGGCGATCTTATCAAATGCTAAAAATTCATCTATATTGCTTCTGTCAACTCCGCCCGTAGGAATGAACTTTACCTGTGGGAAGGGAGCAGAGAGAGCCTTGAGAGCCTTGAGACCTCCATAGATGTTTGCAGGGAAGAACTTGACTGTGGTAATTCCAAATTCAAGTGCCGCCATGATCTCAGTAGGAGTAACACAACCGGGATAGTAGGGAACGTTTCTTTCTTTGCATATCTTTGCAACAGCGGGGGAAAGTCCAGGGGATACGATAAATGTAGCACCCGCCTTAAGAGCCGCCTCGCATTGTTCTGCGTTGATTACGGTTCCTGCTCCTATCTCCATATCGGGATAGTTTTTTGCTGCGTACTCGATAGCCTCAGCTGCGCAAGCGGTACGGAAGGTTATTTCAGCGCAGTTGATTCCGCTGTTCTTGAGAGCGGTAAGTATTTTGTCGGTCTCGGATAATTCTTTAATAACAACAACAGGAATAAATTTTTCCATTTGCTTTTCTCCTTACAATAAAAATCAAACTCCGGAATAAGCAGCAAATCCACAATCTATAGGAAGCACTACGCCAGTGATTGCGGATGCAGATTTGTCATCGCAAAGGAAGAGCGTGCCGCCGAGAAGCTCAGAAGCATCAACGTATCTTCCCATAGGAGTGCCGTTCAATATCTTTGCGCTTCTAGCTGTAGGAGTGCCGTCCTCGTTGAAGAGGAGCTTGTAGTTTTGTGCGGAAACAAGGAATCCGGGAGCTATTGCGTTGCAACGGATGCCTGTGCCTGCAAAGTGAGTTGCGAGCCATTGTGTGAAATTGGAAATGCCCGCTTTTGCCGCAGAGTATGCGGGGATCTTGGTGAGAGGGGTGTAGGCATTCATCGAGGAGATATTGAGTATGCATCCCGCCTTTTTCTCCACCATATCCTTTGCAAATGCCTGCGTGGGAAGGAGAGTGCCTTGGAAGTTGAGCTTAAATACAAAGTCAACACCGTCTGCTTGAAGATCGAAGAAGGATTTTCCACCCTCTTTTGCCTCGTGCTGATACTCGTTGTCGGTAGTAGCTCTTGGGTTGTCTCCGCCTGCTCCGTTTACAAGAATATCGCAGGTTCCAAGATCGCGAAGCACTGCCTGATGTACCTCCTCAAGAGCCACAGGATCAAGAACGTTTGCCTTGTATCCCTCGCAGATAAAGCCTTCTGCTTTGAGCTCGTTGGCAAGCGCCTTTACTGCATCCTCGTTAAGATCGAGAGCAGCAACCTTTGCGCCGGACTGAGCAAATGCTCTTGCCATCGCGCCGCAGATAATTCCGCCTGCTCCTGTAACTACTACTACTTTTCCGCTGTAATCTATATTGATAGGAAGCTGTATCATTTTATTTTCTCCTTACTTTTTATCAAATTTTTCAAGGCTATCCCAAACACCGAGCATATACATAATGCCGAGTGCGCGGTCGTAAAGACCGTATCCGGGACGAACGTTACCGGGGCCCTCATCCCAAAGGTGTCTGCCGTGGTCGGGACGAATGTATCCTTCGTATCCGCAATCGTGATAAGCCTTAAGTATTTCGAGAATGCCTGTGTCTCCGTCGCAGTCTCTGTGACTAGCCTCGGAGAAGTCGCCGTTTTCAAAATGCTTTACGTTTCTGATATGAGCAAATGCAATTCTGTCACAGTGCTTGCGAACTATATCTGCTACGTTGTTGTTGGGGTCAGCATTAAGGCTTCCGGAGCAGAGGGTCAGACAGTTGTATTCGTCATCTACCATTTTGAGGAAGCGGTCGATATTAGGTTCGTTGATGAGAAGTCTGGGAAGACCAAAGATATCCCATGGCGGATCGTCCATGTGTATTGCCATCTTGATATCGCACTCGCGACAGGTGGGCATAATAGCCTCAAGGAAATATTTGAGATTGCCCCAAAGCTTTTCGTGGTCAACGCCTTCATATGCTTTGAAAAGCTCATCAAGCTTTGCCATACGCTCGGGTTCCCAGCCGGGGAAGGACATATTGTACTTCTCGGTGAAGTCAAGAATGTATTTTGCCATAGCGTTGTAGTCGTCCTGGATCATATTCTTTTCATAGAAAAGAGCAGTAGATCCGTCGCCTACGGGGTGGAAGAGGTTCGAGCGTGTCCAGTCGAATATAGGCATAAAGTTATAGCATATCACTTTTACGCCGAACTTTGAAAGATTGCGAATGGTTGTTTTATAGTTTTCAATGTAGGCGTCGCGTGTGGGAAGGCCGATCTTTATGTCGTCGTGAACGTTTACGGATTCAACGACGTCCATATTGAAGCCATATTCGTCGAGCTGACGCTTGACCTCGGCTATCTCGTCCACTTCCCAGATTTCACCCGGCATTTTATGGTGGAGCGCCCAAACGATACCGTCAACTCCGGGTATCTGCTTTATGTCCGACAGCTTTATACGATCGTTTCCCTCGCCGTACCATCGAAAAGTCATTTTCATTGGCATAAGTTACCCTCCTGATTTATAATCCAAAATAATTTTTTGCGTTTTTATAGCATATACCTTCTACGATATTGGCAAGTGCCACATCGTTGTCAGGATATTCGCTGCCTTCTACCCATTCACCGATAAGACCGCAAAGGATGCGGCGGAAGTATTCGTGTCTGGTGTAGCTGAGGAAGCTTCTTGAGTCTGTAAGCATTCCTATAAAGTTGCCGAGCAGGCTGAGGTTTGCAAGGCTTGTGAGCTGATCTCTCATGCCTTGTTTATTGTCATTGAACCACCATGCGCTTCCGTGCTGGAGCTTACCCGCTACCTCTGTGCCCTGAAAAGCTCCTATAAGAGTGTCGATAAACGCATTGTCCGATGCGTCAAGGCTATATATGATAGTTTTGGGCAGGGAATTGGTGGAGTTGAGTCTGTCGAGAAGCTTTGCGAGCTTTTGAGAACCGTTGTTGGGTCCGATACAGTCAAATCCCGTATCCGCTCCGAGCGACTGGAACATTTTGCTGTTGGGATTTCTTAAACAGTTGTAGTGTAGCTGCATTACCCAACCATAACGGACGTACTCACCTGCGCAGAAAACAAGTAACTCTGTCTTGAGTCCCTCTGCTTCGTCAGCGCTTACAGACTCACCTGCAAGTCCGCGCTTTATGAGCGCGTTTATTTCCGCCTCGTCTGCTTCACCGTAGACCATTCGGTCAAGGCCGTGGTCACTTGCGCAGCATCCGTTTTCTGCGAAAAACTTGATTCTGTTTCCAAGGGCCTTCTTGAGTGTTTCAAGGTCGGAGATTTCAACGCCCGATACCTTTGAAAGTGTTTCTATGTATTCTTTCCACCCAGCCTTATCAATGTTGAGCGCTTTGTCGGGACGGAAAGAGGGGGCAACTACTGTATCAAAGCTTTTATCGTTTGCTAAAAGCTTGTGGTATTCGAGAGAATCCACGGGATCGTCGGTTGTTCCTATGAAGGCCACGTTGCTTTTTCTTATTATACCGCGGACACTCATATTATCGTGTTTAAGCTTCTCGTTGCATAGATCCCATACTTCCTTTGCAGTATCGGCGCAGAGTACTCCCGTATAGCCAAAATAGTTTTTGAGTTCAAGGTGACACCAATGGTACATGGGGTTGCCTATCGCTTTTGGTAAAAGCTCGGCGAATTTTTCGAATTTTTCATAAGGGGCGGCGTTGCCGGTGATATAATACTCGTCCACGCCGTTTGAACGCATAAGTCTCCACTTGTAGTGGTCACCTCCAAGCCAAAGCTCGGTGATGTTCTCAAATCGCCTGTCCTCGTATATTTCGCGAGGGCTTACATGGCAATGATAATCGATGATAGGGAGCTTTTCTGCGTATTTTTTATAGATCCTTTGTGCAGTTTTGGTTGTCAAAAGAAAATCTTTGTCCAAAAAACGTGCCATAAACGTTCTCCTTGATTTTTATAATTTATCTTGATATCAACGACGTGATGTTTCGCGGTATTCTTTAGGGTTCTTTCCGGTTTTCTTCTTAAATATTTTAGAAAAGTACTGTATGTCCATTATACCGCAATGCAGCGCAACCGTTTGTATTTGAAGGTGCGTTGTACTGAGAAGATACATCGCATGCTCGATGCGCTTACCCTTTATATATTCGGAAACGGTTTTTTCGGTCTCCTTTTTGAATATTGTTGCAAGGTATCCTGCGCTGATGCCGAGCTTTTGCGCTAACGAGGTCAATGACAATTCTGCAGAAATATCCGAGTCTATGATCAATATTGCTTTTTGAACGATAGGAGAGTAACGCTTCATCGAATGCTTATACACGAGCTTGCAATAAGATGAAAACATTTCTCTCATCATAGCAGAGCAAGCCTTTGTATCTGTGATAAGCTCTATACGGAGCGCAAACTTAGAGGAGAGGCTGTCTATGTATATAGGATGAACTCCGCCATCCTCTGCCGCCTTGCGGAGCAGGGTATTCATAATGATGCAGTAGTTCTTTGCGTTTCGCAAAGGATCTGCTACGCGTCTTTCGAACATATTGTCGTTCAACTGAGATACGAGTAGATTTTCCTTGTGCTGCTGACCGAGAGAGACAGCGCGCATCAACTCGTTTTCGAATGCGTAGCGCATTTCCATTACTTTTATAGAGGCTTCTATTTCGTCGAAGCTCTCACCGTGAGTGCCGGGAGAAATAGATGCTACCGCGGGGATGTGCTTTTTGTTGACCTCTACTATGGCGAAAGAAGGGGTATCCCATATCCGTTCGCAAAACGTGTCTATCATAACAAGCAGTCTGTCGGAGTCTGTTAGTATAGGGGCGGAAAAGTAATATTCCTTGAGAAGCTTTTGTGATGCCAGCGGAATTCCCGCATTCTCGCCAATCTCCAGGATATCTTTAGATGAGAGAGGGGAAGAAAGGTACGGACCGATGACAAGAATGTTCTTCTCGCTGGAAACCGGTAGTCTCATATATACATAATTAAACTTAAACTCGTCTAAAAGCTTGTATTTTGTTTTGCTTTCGATAATTCCCAATGCTTGTCCCACAGTAAACTCTGATTTTAAGCCAAGGATGCTTGCAAGACGGATATCCATTATAGCTTCTGCAGGGTCGAGTGAGGAAATTATATCGGTATGAATATGACATCTTTTTAGAACATCGCAAAAAAAGTTCAATTCGTACTCGTAATTCATAATTACACCTGTTTTGTAAAATATATGTAATTTTTGTCCAAACTATTGCTTTATAGTGCTATTATAACACGATTTTTTGATAAATGCAACAATGTTTTTATCGATAAAATAAAAATATTACAAAAATACATTAAATTTGTACTACCATTTTTTCGTTAAAAGTAGTATAATATAATCGTTATCATGGCGCTTTCAACAAAATAAAGTATTTAGAAAGAGGAAATGGCAATGAAAAAAGAAAAGAAACAAAAGAACTTGGATGCAAAGGGGTATCGCAAGTTCGGTATGCGCGACTGTATAGCGTATGCTGCAGGAGATCTAGGCTGCAACATGAGCTTTGCGCTCAAGGGCACGATGGCGATCTTTTGGACACAGTTTATGAAGCTCGACCTTTGGTATGCACTTCTTCTCATCGTGGTGCAGGTGTGGGATGCGATCAACGACCCGCTTATCGGTTCTATAATCGACGCAGACAAACATAAGTACAAGAGGAACAAATTCCTTCAGTACATATTCGTAGGTTCTATCGGACTTATCATCGGAGGAGCATGCTGCTTCCTTCCGTTTCCAAACGCTCCCGTTTGGGCTAAGTTCATTATATTCATCGCAGGCTACGTAGTATGGGACGCTTTCTACACAGTAGCAAACGTTCCTTACGGCTCACTTCTCTCGCTTGTATCCAGCGATGTTAAGGACAGAGCATCGCTTTCCGCTTGGCGCTCTATCGGATCTATCTTTGGGAATATGATTCCTATGGTTATTCTTCCTTTTATCATTTACGATAAGAACAACAACCTCATCGGCGAAAGAGTATTTATCGCAGCGCTTATTATGGGCGTTCTTGGATTTATCTGCTTCCAGTTTATGATCAAAAACACAGAAATCAGAGAAGAACATAATATAGAACTCAAAGAAGATGCCCCCAAGTTCAACGTATTCTCAGCATTTGGTAACTTTATAAAAAACCGTCCCGCAGTTGGTGCTACCATTGCTGCTATGGGTATGTTTATCGGTATGCAGGGTGCTACAACCGCAGTTACCGTTATATTCCAGTCCTACTTTAAGAATGTTCAGATCTCCGGTATTGTTCAGCTCTTTGCTATGATTCCGATAGTTTGCTTTACACCTTTGGCAAGAAATATGGTTGCTAAGTTTGGTAAGAAGGAGCTTGCTACATTCGGATCTATCATATCTATAGTTGCAGGTCTCGGACTCTTTATTGTCATCCCCGACAACACAGGACTCGATCTTATCATCTACATCATCTGCCAGCTCTTCTTCTCTCTTGGACTTGGTATCTACTCCACAGTTTCATGGGCTATGATGGGTGATGCTATCGACTACAACGAGTGGAAGTTTGGCACTCGTGAAGAGGGCACCGTATATTCACTTCACTCCTTCTTCCGTAAGCTCGCTCAGGGTATTGGCCCGTCACTCGTTCTCGTTATTATGGTTGCATTCGGTTACGTTGGCGCGGATGAGGGTAACCAGGCTTGGCATGTTGCGGTTAACATGAGATACATTGTTGCTGCTACATTTATGTTCTCTGCCCTCCTTCAGTTTATTGGTCTTGGAGTTATCTACAACTTGGACAAGAAGACTCTTAATAAGATGAATGACGAGCTTGCAGAGCGTAAGGCTGTTGCAGTCGCTGTTGAAAGCAACAACGCTGATTAAAATCAAATAAATACGGTAAAACCGAACCTTAAGGCGTCCGACATGATACCGTTGGACGCCTTTTTTGAAAACTAACAACTAAAATCATATATAGAACGGAGATTTTATGAGAAATATTTTAAACCTCAACGAAAATTGGCTTTTCATTAAGGATACTGCAGACGTTACCGCTCAAGAGGGTATCCAGGTAAATATTCCCCATTCATGGAATGCTGTCGACGGACAGGACGGTGGAAACGACTATTTCCGCGGCTCTTGTTTGTATAAGAAAACTTTAAAGCTTGAAGATCTTCCCAAGGCTGACCGTTACTACATTGAGTTCAGAGGTGCGAACTCATCTGCAGATCTCTATGTAAACGGGACAAAGCTCGCTCATCACGACGGAGGATATTCGACCTGGAGAGTAGACATAACCGAAAAGCTTGCAGATGAAACAGAAATAGCTGTTATCGTTGATAACTCCGCAAATGAGATCGTTTATCCTCAGATGGCTGACTTTACGTTCTACGGCGGTATTTACAGAGATGTGAATATCATCTGTGTAAACAATACTCACTTCGACCTTGATTACTACGGCGCTCCCGGTATCAAGATCACTCCCGCTGTAAACGGTGTTGATGCAACTGTTGAGGTAGAGGTGTTCGTAAAGAATATTACCGATGGACAAAAGATCGTTTATACCATATATGACAAAGAAGAAAATGAGCTTCAGAAGATAGAGTCCGCAGATACCAAGGTGACCTTCGAGATCAAGGACGTTCACCTCTGGCACGGACGCAAGGATCCTTATCTCTATTGCTGTGAGGCAGAGATAGTCGAGGGCGAGAATGTACTTGATAACGTATGCAGCCGCTTTGGATGCCGTACCTTTAAGATAGATCCTAACAATGGATTTATTCTTAACGGGGAAGAATATCCTCTTCATGGCGTATCTCGCCATCAGGATAGATGGGGAATAGGTAACGCTCTTCTTCCCGAGCATCATAAGGAAGATATCGACCTTATATGCGAAGTGGGAGCTACTACAATCCGTCTTGCTCACTATCAGCACGATCAGTATTTCTACGATCTTTGCGATGAATACGGTCTTGTTATCTGGGCTGAGATTCCCTATATCTCGCGCCATATGCCTACGGGACGTGAGAATACGATATCTCAAATGAAAGAGCTTGTTGTACAGAATTACAACCATCCCTCTATCGTAGTTTGGGGACTCTCCAACGAGATTTCTATCGCAGGCTCTGACGAAGACCTTCTTGAAAACCACCGTATCCTCAACGATCTTGTACATGAAATGGACAAGACAAGACTTACGACTATTGCTGCAGTTTCCATGTGTAAGATGGAAGATCCTTATCTTCAGATCCCTGACGTTGTTTCTTACAACCATTATTTCGGTTGGTACGGCGCCGAAACCTCAATGAACGGACCTTGGTTTGACAAGTTCCACGAAATGCACCCCAACATTCCGATAGGATGCTCTGAGTACGGCTGTGAGGCGCTCAATTGGCATACCAGCGATCCCAGACAGGGTGACTATACCGAGGAGTATCAGGCATACTACCACGAGGAACTCATCAAGCAGCTCTTTACAAGAAAATATATCTGGTCAACTCACGTTTGGAACATGTTTGACTTCGGTGCTGACGCAAGAGCAGAGGGCGGAGAAAACGGACAGAATCATAAGGGTCTTATGACCTTCGACCGTCAGTACAAGAAGGATGCGTTCTATGCTTATAAGGCATGGCTCGTATCTCCCGAGACCGATCCCTTTGTACACTTGTGCGGTAAGAGATACATTGATAGAGTAGAGGACGTTACTAAGGTAACTGTTTACTCTAATCTTCCCGAGGTTGAGCTCTTTGTAAACGGCGAGAGTATTGGCAAGAAGACTGCTGAGGATCACTTCTTCTACTTCGACGTAAAGAACGAGGGTGAAACCACTATCGTTGCAAAAGCAGGAGAGTTTACCGACGAGGGTAAGATCCGCAAGGTAGACGAGATGAATATGGACTATGTTCTCGTTGAAAAGGGCGCGGTACTTAACTGGTTTGATGTTAATGCTCCCGAGGGACGCTTCTCTCTCAACGATAAGATTGGCGATATTATGAAAACTAAGCGCGGCAAAATGTGGTTCATCGGCGTTGGTCTGAAAATAAAGAAAAAGATGGATGCCAACAAGAAAAATAGTGGTGACGACAAGAAGTCCGGAGGCTTTGAGATAGATCTCAAGAGCGGTGACAGCGGACTTATGCAGATGATGGGAAGCTTCAGCGTTCTGCGTCTTTCGAGTATGATGGGAATGATGAATATTTCCTTTACCAAGGAAGAGCTTTTGAAGATGAACAAAAAGCTTAACCGCATCAAAAAGCCCAAGCAAAACTGATATAATAAAAACAGTTAAATAAAACGGACACGTTACTTGAACAATTCAAGTAACGTGTCCTTTGCTTTTTAATAGCAGAAATTTATTAGAAGCTAAAAAGTTTACTTTTTGGATGAAGAGGCCAACTTTGCAAACAGGCTGGCGTTAGTAGTTTCCGCAAAGCTATACTGTGCCATATATTCGCCATGATATAGATTCGCAAGCTCTACTTTTCCGTTTAAATAATCAAAATAATCACAATCCAGCTCGGTGACCGAAACTCCAAGCATTCCGCGAGTCTGCACGATGACCGATTCACAGCCCAAGGATTTGAGCGTACTGATCAGATCCAATCGCAACTGGTTGTAATACTTTTGGTGAGAATCATCCTCAAACAAAACGGACATAAGCTCATTGCCACTACACATAGAGCCTCTTCTGTCGATCAAATAGGCAAGCATTTCCTTGGTTTTCTGGTATTTGAATCTTACGTGCGAGTCGCCATATAGGATCTGGAAATTTCCAAATGCAATAGCTCTTAACTTTTTGGGCACACGGATAGGTCGGCGGAGATTATCAAGCTCACGCTTAACTCCTTCTACGGTGATAGGCTTGATCAAATATCCACTTGCGTGAAGATCAAACGCCGCATCTCGATATGAGCCAAACCCTGTGGCAAAAATAATATTGATATCGGGATTTATTTCCTTTAACTGTTTTGCGGCAGTAACGCCATCCACACCCCTCATTTCAATATCCAAAAAGGCAATATCGCAGGGCTCTTTTTCCATATGTGCTATGGCTTCTGACGCATAACGGAATCCATACACCTGGGCATTGGGAGCGGCGCTTTGGATAGAGGAAAGCAGGCCTTGCAAGGCAATCTTTTCGTCGTCTACTGCAATTATTTTCATTTACCTTCCTCCTTTTTGGGGATTTTAATGATTGCTGTGGTACCGTCACCGATAACACTTTCAATAGTGAGCGTTCCGTCGCACAAATTCTTAAGACGCTGTGTTACGTTGCTGATACCAATATGCTTGTGCTCATCATCCGGGTGGTAATTCGTATCAAATCCCACGCCTGTATCACGGATCTCTATCTCATAGCAGGTGTCGGTCTCTCTTGTGGAAATGTAAAGCGAGGAAACTCCTTCCTTCTTGGATGTTCCGTGCTTCACAGCATTTTCTACAATTGGCTGTACAGTGAGAACAGGCAGCTTGAAGTTGGTAACGGGAGTATCGAACGAGATCTGCAGCTCATCATCAAAACGCACCTTTTCAATATCAAGATATGCTTTTACAAAAGACAGCTCCTGTTCGAAATGTATCATTTCGCTGCGGTTTAGATTGTCGATGTTATTACGCAAATATTTAGCGAAAGATTCAATTGTGCTTCTTGCTATTTTGGGATTGATCTCACACAAATGATATATGGTGTTCAGCGTGTTGAATATAAAGTGGGGCTGCATTTGGGAGAGCATAATTGAAATGCGGCTTTCCTGCAGCTCAAGCTGAAGTGCCTGCTTCTCGGCCTTAAGCTCGCGTGCCTTTACTGCGGTATTAATTTGAGAGGGAATAATGCGCAGAACTATGATCAGCGCAATAACAAATACAACAATAAATCCTATCTTAGATACGTGACCGCCTTCCCACAATCCAAGCCAGGTTGCGGCGAAATCTATAATGAACGTGAAAAGCGTCGCGATTCCCACCAAATACAAAAACTTCTTGGCGCGACTTGCTTTACGGAAGCTGACGATCTGACAAGCTATCAATGTCAGGACAATAGCAGCCTCGACTACCGCCCACCAAAACCACGTATCGTAAAACTTAACATTACCGAAAAGAGAAAGAGTTACACAAGCGACAATTGAAGCCGCAGACAGTAAAATGGCTATGGCTCCAACCTTTTTGGCCGTGTTTTTCAATTGAGTTGCAATAAGCGCTGTGCCGAACAACATGTAAAACATCATGCAAAGTCCTAAGGCTCTGGTATTGAAAATGTTTGGCTCGCTCCAAATACTGACCGCGAAGGCATCAAACATAAAATATCCGCCCGCAAAAAACGACATAAATCCGATCAGCCACATTACTCGGCTGTATTTGATATGGATTATGGAAGAAAATGCAGCAATACCGAGAATAACTGTCGCAATAATGAGTATCAGTGTTCCAATAGTTCTTTCTGACTCTCCCTGCTCAAGCATCATTTTTTCATGGTATAGACCGGGAGCAATCGACATATTGGCAAAAAACTCATCAATTGCGTTTGTATTTCCATATTTGTGAGGATTGTTGAGAATGATAGTGATGGGTTGATCGCCTAAAGAGGGAACAGATCCCCACATAACCGCACATGCATCCTCACCAAAGCTATCATTTTCTGCGTCAAATATTATCTTTCCGCCACTGGGGAATACCACAGTGCCACCAATATGATTAAGATAAATGTTGACCGTGTTAGAGGGGGATAGTGGTCCGATCGCCTCGCCGGTTTCGGGATTGTGCATCAAAAAAATACCGTGGAGCGTTACGTCGCCTTGGTTTGCGGGAATGTGCTCACCCTCTACATAGGTATGCCAATCTCCATCGCCGATCTTGTATTCTCCCTGAAAGGAAACACCCGCAATTGATGGAGATCCTGCTTGCGATGAGTTCCGTGTTCCGATCCACAAAAAGATTGCGGAAAACAACAAAACAAATATGATCGCAACCGCGAAAAATGTGCATTTTAGGGATGATTTTTTTACGTTCATACACAAAGCCGTCCTTAAAATTTATTTTGCCCGAGAATTTGCTTGTTTTTGAAAATTATTATAGCATAATTTTGCGTTTTTTGCAAGTCTAATATGAAAAACAGTACTAAAACTCTCGATTAAAAAATATGCAGATTTCCTCCGTAGTGTGGAACTTTTGTGGATTACTACATGGTATAATAAATCGATAAAGTTATCGTGTAGGGTTGTCGCTTCTTTGAAACATATTCAAGTGGCTATATTGACCCTTTGAAAATTCTATGAGGAGGATTTTGGTGATGAAAAAAAGAATTGCTTTGACAGCTTTTTTGGCATTGTGTGTAGCTATCGCGCTATCCATTGTGCCGATGAGCGTTTTTGCAGCAGACACGACAGGCACCGAATTGGTGGGCACCAAGTTGACCGCTTCACATGCGGGTCAAACCCTGTCGGGTGATTATTACGTGGAGCCGGGCACTACGCTTACGTTGCGTGGCGGCACCGGAGTCAGCGGCTTGAAGGTAGATACAAACAAGACGTTGACGATCTACATTCCTGCTGACTCGATATTGTATCTGTATGGTGGGGCCGCAAGTGGTACAACCGGTGCAGGTGCAGGTGTTGAGGTCAATTTGGGATCCACGCTGAAAATTATCGGTAAAGGTAAGATATACGCCTACGGCGGTAAGGCTGCTAACGGTAGCAACGGTGCAAACGGCGACGCTGCTACGTGGGGAGATGATTCAAATACATATATCCCAGACAGTGGATACGGCGGAGCCGGTGGCGGCGGCGCAGGTGCGGGTATCGGTACCAAGGGTGGTGCCGGAGGTAGCGCCACGAGCTGGAGACTCGGTTTCTACGGTGGTCGTTCCACATGGACTGACAGTTTCAAGAATAAAAACATCAGCGGTCCTGACGGATACAACGGTAATAACGGTAGTAGTGCAAGCGAGTGTGGCAAGATCTACATTTCTGCAGATATAGCATACACCGCAACAGGTGGTGCGGCAGGTACGTCCGGAGGTAGCGGCGGCAGCAGAGGTGCTTCCGACTACGAGAGTGACGATCACTGGATGCGCGGCTTGGCAGGTGGCTCCGGTGGCGGTGGCGGTGGCGCAGGTAAAGCTGGCGCTAACGTTGGTACCGGCGGCGGTGGTGGCGGCGGCGGTGGCTCCGGAGGAGCTTCCGGATACGCATGGTCCTACCAGTTCCTTGGTGGCGGCGGTGGCGGCGGCGGCGCTGGCGCTGTAGGCGGCTCAGGCGGAGCATGGGGCTCTGATAGTTCGATATCCGGCTGTAAGGAATATTGGCTTTTCGGTGGTGTGGAGAGAGTTTCCACATCGGGCTCTTCGGGTGGCACTTCCACCGGTGGATCCGGCGGAAAGGGCGCAAAGGTAAAGATCACAGACTGGAGCGAGAGCTATTGGGAATACCCATACGGCGGTTACGGTGGCAAAGGTGGCGATGCTGGTAGCAACTGCAGCACAACAACTGTCCAGAAGCTTTATGACGTTACCATTGATGTTGACGGCGAGGTGATCGGTACATATCTTGCAAGCGCAACAGAATTCCTTCCCGAGAGCCTTGAGATCCCCACAAGATCCGGATACGCTTTTGATGGCTTCTACGCAGGCGACGTCGAATACTATGACGCAACCGGCGCAAGAACATCTGCGCAAATTACCGCAGATACAAACATCTCGGCTAAATTCACAGCTAATTCTTATAATTTCAACATAAACTCCTCGGACGGTAGTACAGGCGGCGGCGCAGGTGCCGGCGGCACGGTTAGTTATGATGACGGAATCACATTGACCACTCCGTCCCGTGAAGGTTATTTGTTCCGTGGGTGGAAGGTCAGCGTAACTAACGGTTCAATCAGCCCAGATGCATATTACACGTATGCTTCTGCAGACTCAATGGCGAGAATGGCTCGTGCGGCTAATTTGGAAAGTGAGGATTTCATCCACATTAACGGGTCGGCGATTACCGGAGGATTTGAAAAGATTGGTCAGAGCGTAACGCTTTACAATCTTTCTTCTGATCCTGGTGCAGATATCAACATCGAGGAAATTTGGGTAGAGGATAGCTTTACCGTTACATTTAAGAATTTTGATGGTGAAATCCTCGGCAAGCAGAGTGGACAGTATCTTGACACCTTGAGAAGCCCCATGCTTCCCAATACTCAAAATGAATACTTCACATACACGTTCAAATATTGGAAGTGTAATATTGACAATGAATACTATACATCCGAGGAACTACCGTTCCTTGGCGCATTCCTTGAATACGAGAGCACGTTTGGCGACGCCGTTTATGACGGAGTTACCTTTACTGCAGTATATAAGATATCCGAATACAAGAAGGGTATAAAGCTTGACGGATCTCTTGAAAATAACAACCTCACCAGTGACGGTAAATTGGTATTAAACAGTGGTGATACTAATGTTGACGTTATTACCAACTTTAAGATCACTAATAATGACGGCGTGGCAACAATGCTTTTGATTCCTGAGTACGACGCAAGCGCATTCTCGATCAAGGCAATATCTGTAAATGGTGAGCTTGTATACGGCACAGGCGCTACATCCAAGACGGTTTTGAACGGATTTGACGTAATCGTTACGGGTGACGAAACAGCAGGCGACACACTCAAGATCCTTTTGGATAATCTCACCCCCGACGCATCAACAAGTGATGAAATATTCATCCAGATCGTATACGTTATGAATACGGCAATCGGTGGAGAGTATAACTTTGGATTTGTAACCAAGCATGCAGAAACCACCGACGAGATCACACATGGTGACCGAAGCGAGGCTTACGGAACATACGATCCCGACATAAACAGTCAGACTGATGCATACAAGTTCAACGAGCTCAAGATTACTGTAGATAGCACTGCAATCAAGGTTGTTATCCGTGCTACCGGTGAGATAACTATTGCTCCTGATCAGACGTTTGTTTACAACGGTCAGATGATGAGCGCAGCAGACGTCAGCGAGATGATCGCAAACGTATTGCAGTTCACATACAACGGCTTTGCAAAGAAGGAAAACAACACCTTGATGATCAAGTGGTACGACGAGCAGGGCAGAGAGCTTACAAGCGCACCTAAGAATGTCGGTACATATCAGATAGGTATTTCCGCAGCTGAAACTACGTATTATACTCCCGTTGCAGAGGTAAGAGCAACATTTACAATCACTCCTTACAAAATTTACGTAAGCGCAGGCGACCAGAGCTTTGAATACAACGGCGGCAACGTCGTAATAGGCGGCACTACTGCAGGCGATGCTCTCTATACAAAGGACGCTGAAGGTAATTTGGTACCCGTAGATGCGTTTGTAAATTCCGAGATAATCATCAGTGGCGTAACTCTTAACGGCACCTATGTTAATGCGGGCACTTATACAGACGTTATTCAGGGAGTTCTCCAGTGCATCGGTAACGGTTCGCTTGATAACTACACCGTTGTATACGAAAACGGCAACTTGACGATCACCAAGGCAGAAAACGACTGGACAATTCTTCCCGGCGACAAGACTGTTGAGTATTCGGGCAATATCGTTGGTATTGACAACGTTAGCGCTAATTTTGGTGAAGTCAAGATCGAATATCTTGTAGGCTACGAAAGCACAGCGAATGGCGAAATAGTTCCGATCTGGAGCGAAACACCTCCTACAAACGCTGGTACATATCCTGTAAAAGTAACTGTTACAGGTAATGACAACTATTCCGATCTTTTGTGTGAAGTGAATCTCATAATCACCAAGAAGGTAATTTATGGTGATGGATTTACCTTTGGATCTATCGATAAGATCTACAATGGTCAGGCACAGGTTTGGACCACGTTGGAGTATGGTTCTGACGGTCAGATAGAAACCGATGAGGAGATATGGATAATCGCATCCGGAAGTAACTCGGAATTTTTGCAGTATATCAGATTTGCAGGATTGATTTATCCTCAGGATTGCATCAATGCAGGCACTTACACCTTGCAGGCACTCCTTAATATCTCTAATCCCAACTACACATTCATCTTGGATGATGAAGAAGTAGACACCTGGACATGTGACGTGGAGGTTGAAATCCAGAAGCGCAAGGTTATCGTAACCACAGATGATCAGGAAGCAATTTACAGCGGATATGAGCCTACGGTAGGCCAGGGTCAGGGTTATGTAACGATCACACTTGAGGACGGCACAACACCCGACTATCTCGCATTAAACTTCTTTGGCGGATACGCATACACATTCGCAGGTAGCGAATTTGATGCAAACGCTACGTATTACGTATATTATAAGAGCGAGGACGGCGGGTATTATCAGGCGGTTACTCTCTCGGCAGAGGAGTTTGAAAACAATAAGGCCCTTGAAAACCCCGTTCAGTATTACGTGATTGCACATGTTGAGCCTTCCGAGATCCTCACATTGATCAAGGCATCCGGTGTAAATGCGGGTGAATATGAATTGTCTGCGATTTTGGAAACTATCAACGGCAACTATGAGATCGTTGAGATCAATACTGCTGTATTTACGATCAACAAACAGCTTGTTCCCGTTCCTTCGCTTGGAATACTGATCTACAACGGTCAGACACAGATCCCTGCTGTTCCCGAGGGATATGAGGGTGTTTATGAGTTTGTTGGCGGAGGCAAGAACGTTGGCGTATACACTCTCACCGCAGTTCTTCTTGATAAGGATAACTACGCGTGGGAGAACGTTACAAGCATTAACGTAGCATCTCTTCCTACAAACCGCAACTTTACGGTAGAGATCGAGGGTCGCACGATCATCCTGGGGTACGCGGATATTGCGGATTATACAACAATAAACTTTGTGCTTTCCGCAGGTATGTATGCTGGTACAACTATTGACTCGACGTCCGATGATATAGTTCTTCCTTGGTACATCGACCAGAAGACTATTGTCCTGGTATATCCCGATGCAACAGAGAACTATGTGTACGGAGCATTTGTAAACGACATTATAGATGCCTTGGGCGATCCTGTTTGGAAAGACGGTGTAGCTCCCTTTGAGGGAGATGAATGGACCGAAATCCATTGGCTTAACATCGATTACGGCATTTATGCATATCCCGAGGTAGGCACACACAGCTTGGTGATTTCCCAGGGAATGTTTAACACCAACTACAATGTTCTTATAGAGGGTGGCCGCGTTGAGATTACAGAGAAGATCCTTACAGAGGATGAGGTCAAGAGTGAGATCTCCACAGTAATCAAGCACTACACCGGACAGACACTTGTACTTGACGCCAATGGTGATTTCGTTATCACTTTGTTTGATTACAATCACGACAGCCCTGCCAATGCACAGCACGTATTCTACGTAACTGATGTTGATACGCTGAATCATATCAACGCTAACGGTTGGATGAACGATGATGTTTTCGATTACTACATTGACGAAGAAACCGGAAAGATCTACGTTCGCGTTACCGTAGCATTGACAGATGAGGTAAAGGCAAACTATAAGCTTGAAGGTGACGTTGAGTCCTTTACGTTTGACGTTGAGGCATATATTGCAAAGGCAGAGAACGAGTGGACACATGATCCTGAGGTTGATGCTAGCGATGTTCAGAATATCAAAACATATGCAAGTGCTTTGTTTGGAAATATTAACGATGTTGAGTTCTTCTTGGACCAGAATTGTACGATTTCTGTAAGCAAAGAGGACTTGCATGCAGGTACGACCTATTACGCTAAGTTTACCATTACGGATAACAACAACTATTATGGGCTTGAAGCTATAATCGACTTCTCCGTTGATTATATTATAATCAACATGCCCAACGTCCGCCTTGATAGTGCAACGGGCGATAAAGCAGGCGAGGGAAATGTAGTATCTATCTTCTATGACGGTCAGATACACACGTTCTATGTTCCCACCAGCGACGCATACACCGTAACGTTCAGATCTGAGGGTGAGTGGAAGAACGTAGGAATTTACACCGTAACGATCGCTCTTACAGATAGCAACGCTATGTGGAGAGATATCTACACACAGCGTGAACTTACGTATAGACTGCAGATCAACAAGAAGACTCTTGTTATTACGGCTGATAATGAGGTGATCACCTTTGGTGATGCTGCTCCTCAGTACACAGTTACCGCAAACGGACTTGTAGACGGTGAAACCATCGTGGGTCTTCTCGGTAACGAGCTTGCAAGCTATGTAAGCTGCATGTACACTCAGGGAGATAACGTAGGCACGTACCCGATAGAGCTTCTCAACGAGATCAAGGATGCTCTTACAAATTACCAGATCACGCTTAGAAACGGTACGTTGACTGTTAACAGGCTTGTATTTGGTTATGATGACATTACATCCACTGACGGATCAACGTTTGAGGATCTGATCAACAACGGTCCCTCCTTCATCTACGATAGCGAGGGAAAGGAAGTGGCTGTTGAAACTCTTCCCGACGAGCTTGAGATTACAATTGTTTATAAGGATGCAGAGGGTAATATTCTTACAGATAAGCCCACTGATGCAGGCGAATATACTGTTGAGGTCACAGTAAATGTCAAGGATGGCTACAACGCAAACAATTATTATATTCCTGCAGGCTCCGAGATTCAGTTGACTATCGAAAAGGCACAGATGACCATTACCGTCAATAATCAGGAGCATGATTATGACGGAAACGATCACAGCGGAAAGATACCCTTCGGAACCTACACAATTGTTGTGAATAACGGACAGAACTTGGTCGGCGGTGTTACACTTACCATAAGCGGTGAGTACATCAATGCCGGAACCTATGCTGACAAGATCTCCGCTACGCACAGCTATAACACAAACAACTACGAAGTTACAATTATTAAGGGTGATCTTACCGTCAACAAGGTTGATAACTCTTGGGATTTCGATCTTGAGGTGGGAGATAACCTTGAATACGGTCAGGATTCCGTTGTGGACGGTTCTTACTTCTTCTCCAACCCCAGATTTGGAGACAGCGACGTAACCTACACGTTCTATGAATTGATCAATGGCAGCTGGGTTCGCTTCAGTGGTGTTCCTACCAACGCAGGTGAATACTACGTTATAGCAAGTGTTCCTGGTACCGACAACTATAATGAGCTTGTTTCCGGACGCATTGAGTTCAGGATCAGACAGGCAATCGTTACACTTGACGGTATTGTCTTTGAGGATTCTGCTGTAATCTACAACGGCGAGGCTCATTCTATTGTGGTAACCCCCAATGAGTATTCCGAGTTCTTTAACATCAGCTATGTTGGCAACGGACGCATAAACGCAGGTACATATAGCGTAAGCGCAACGTTTGTACTTGTTGATCAGCGCAACTATGTGCTTGACGGTGCCGACACACTGTCTGCAGAGCTTGTGATAGATACCGTTAAGGTTACTATCACAGCAAACAACGATTCGTCTATGTACGGTGAAGCTATCAACACACTCACCTACGGAATTGCTTTTGAAGGTGCAGAGGGATATGACAGCTTCTATGCAAACAACATCGGTCGCATAGTGCTCACAACCGATGCAACCAGCTGGTCGAACGTTGGTGATTACAATATTCTGGTTAACTACACCTCTAATAATAACTACGAGGTTACAGTGAACAACGGAACTTATGAGATCACTAAGTTCATAGATAATGATATCTTTGATATTACATCGAGCGACGTGAACTACCTGATGGATCTTATCTATTCGGCAAACGCACTTCGCGGAGAAACCACGATAGAGTTTACATTTGCTACTTCTGCGGAAGGTCCTTTCACCGGCGAGCTTCCCAAGAACGTAGGCACTTACTACATCAAGGCAACTGTTCCCGAAACGGATAACTATGAAGGCGCAGAAGCAATTGGATCCTTTGATATTACTAAGGCTACACTTAGTGCTATTACGGGAATCACATACAATGCGGATACAGCAACCTGGAATGCAGTAGTTACCACTACGGACGGCAAGCAGGTAGATTGCGACGTTACATACCTGGTAGGCGGAAACAATCTTACGGCTCCTATCTTTACTGCAACCAATACGGGCAGCTTCAGCGTAATAGCAGTAGCTGCTGACAGTGCAAACTACAATGACAGTGAAGCGGTTACTCTTGTAACTGTTTATAGCGTAAGCTTTGCTGATAAGGTTGAAAACCACGACAAGCAGCAGAACCTTGCAGACATGACTGATGCAGCTTTTGCAACCCAGTACCGTTTTGCAGGCCAGGCGGCTACCAGACCCGATATGATTCCTACTATTGTAGGATACACATTCCGTGCATGGCAGCTTGACAATGCTGATTACAGCTTTGCCGACGGTGTATATGACAACGTTACACTTTACGCGGATTGGACCGTTAACAGATACACACTCAACTTCTACAACGAGGTAGTGAGTGGCAGCGGCATTGTTAACGGAGTATTTGTGGAGGGAACACTTTCTGCAGAATTCCTGACATCTTACACCGTAACATACGGATCACCCTTCAATCTCACCGGTGTTCATATCCCGACCAAGGATGCTGATGCGGTTTATACATACGTATTTGCATACTGGGCAGATGCTCTTCGCGGAACCGAGTTTGACAGCACGATCTACGTATATGACAACATGGACTTCTATGCTGTTTATGCAAGTGATGCAAGAGAATTCACCATCACATATATGGTTTCCATTGACGGCGGTGCATATATGCAGCATGGGGTTGTAACCCTGCCTTACGGAGCTGATCTTGTAAGCCTCGGTAATGTAACTTGGTTTGTTGGTGACACATGGTATACCGATGCCGACAGACTTGTTTCTGCACCCGACTTTGTTCCTGCAGGAGACATGACTCTCTACGGAGCATATGTGTTCGATATCGGTGCAGGTGACGTTAACGCAGACGGAACAATTGACACTGACGACATAGTTAACTACCGTCGCTTTGTTGTTGGCGGTTACAATATCGTAATGGTTGAAGCGGGAACCGAATGGTCTCTCGTTAACTCCGATGATTTTGATCCTTCCAAGACCTACTATCTTGTTCGCGTTTCGGATGCAAACCGAGATGACAGCGGAGATATCAGAGATATTACTACTATCCGTATGGCATTGACAGGTGGATACGGTTACATCATTGAGACAAACGGCTCCGTAACAGGAGAGTCTGTCAATACTGTTATGAATACCATTGCCGGTGTTAAGGATCCCGAGGAGCTCCAGAGCGCAATCAACTATCCCGCAGGCGATGTTCGCATCAAGCTTACCGAGGATATCACTCTTACAAGCGCACTGGTTCTCGACAGTGGAAGCAATGTAACGATCAACCTTAACGGACATACGCTGACACTCCCGGATACCAATAATTACGGAGTAGCAGTAAAGAACGGCACTCTTATAATCGAGGGAGAGGGCAATGTGGTCGTTCCAGGATATTACGGATTTGCAACATCCTCTGTTGCCGACACAGGTCACATCGTGATCAATGGCGGAACATTTGTTGGTGCAAATGCTTACTATCTGTTTGGATGCTATAACGGAAGCATTACGATCAATGACGGTGACTTTACAGCACTCTACTGTATTCTTAACAACTATGCGAGTGACGATTACGGTAACATTATGAGCGGTGTTGCAACTGTTAACGGCGGAAGCTTTGAGGTTACAGATACCGATACTTACTACCGTCCGTTCATATTCCTTGGTGACGTAGAGGTTGCAGGCGCTGCTGATTATAGAGTTCGCACTGCAGAAAACCTTGCAATCGCATTTAAAAACGGCGGTAGAGTAATACTGACAGGTAACATAGTTATTGATGAAGATGCACTTGCTGTATACATGCCTTATTACTTGGGCATGGATAGCATGGTTATTCCCGCCGGAAAGAGCGTTGAGCTTGATCTTAACGGATATACCATCAGCCACGAGGCAGAGTGCACCGCAAGCTACGCAATGATCTATAACAAGGGAAGCCTTACAATTAACGATAGCGTTGGAACAGGTAAGATTTCCTTTAACGATACCGGCGTGGGCGATCCTAATAGAGATTGGGCATCGTACACCATTCATAACACAGGAACTCTCGTAGTAAACGGGGGTACGATCGAGCATTTGGGTCAGCAGACCTATAACGCAAACAATGCGATCTTCAGCTATTCCGGAAGCACTACCATCAACGGTGGAAAGATTTTGGCTCAATACAGCAGATCCGTTCGCCTGTGGAAGGGTTCTTTAACCGTTAACGGCGGTGAATTCGACGGTCAGATCTGGATTCACCCCACAGCTGAGTGTGCGTTGACTATTACAGACGGTTCCTTTATGCCTGCTACATACGGTGGTGACTTCTCCTCCGTGTTTGTAGAAAACGACCGATATGAGGTTGCTCTCTCCATAACAGGCGGCACATTCCAGACTAAGATCGGATGCAGCAATGCAGATCAGCTGGCAGGTGCGGTAAGCGGCGGCGTATTTACCGTATCGGCAAAGGAAAATACCAATGCTACGCTGATCAACGACGGCTATGAGTTTGTTTCAAACGAGGACGGAACTTATACGCTGGTTGAAAGAGAATTGCAGTAATTACTAACTTTAAGTTACAAAACATTATTTAAGAAAGGAGATGCGAAAGCTATGAAAAAATTAATATCGGTTTTATTAATACTTGGCACGATGCTGATAATTGGCTTCGCATCTCCGGTTGAGATCCTTGCGGCAGAAAAAGGGAACACTGTCCTCATTATGAAGGGCAGGGTGAACGAGGAAACTCAAGAAATTGAGATCGACGTGACCGTCTCGGAAAATACGGGCGTTTGCAGTATGCTGCTTTCGTTGGATTACGATACGTCCGTATTTACCCTGACAGATTTGGAATACGGAGATGCGTTATCATCGCTCTCTCCGATCCACACCAATACCGAAACCGACCAAGGATTCGGTATATATCCGTTTAAGATCACCTATTTAGGTGAGGCAAACGACACAACAATCGGCCATATGATGACCTTACGCTTCCGCGTTAAGGATAATGCGCCGGACGGAAGCTACGCGATCACATTGAAGCACGACCGCGATCAAGGAGCTGCTTACCTTGAAAACGGCAAAATTTTGACCAAGAACCTATTGGTTGACAGTGCCACGATCACGCTTTCGAAAAACAAAATTACCGCGATTGATACATCTGTAAACAATAACGAACAGCCACAGCCTGATCTCAATTCGAATGATTTGTGGATCCCTATAGTATTAGGATGTGTTGTTCTGTCAGGCGGTTGTTTTGTTCTGATTCCGCTATTGATCAAGCGCAAAAAAATTAAGAAATGGAAGAAAATATGACAAGCACTAAACGAAACGGACTTTTCCGTGTGCTTATGCTTGCATGGGCTATTCTATTTGTTCTGCTTTTATTGCCAATTGGAATAATGCAGGTAAGCGCAGCGGAAAATAATACTGCCGATCTACCGGTGGTTAGAGTTGAAAACAAGACCGTTCATCGCGGTCAAACATTTGAATTGAAAATATATTTGGATCAAAACCCGGGATTGATTTCTCTAATGCTTGATCTTGAATATGACAAATCGGTAATGGAGCTTGTGGGAATATCACATGGACAAGCATTGGGCTCCCACACATTCACTACCACTAATACGGAAATAGAGAATGGATTTTCGATTACACCGTTCTATATGTTATGGGACGGCAGAACGCAGGATAATTCCACAGGTGTTCTTGCGACTCTTACCTTTAAAAGTAAGGTCGATGCTAAAATTGGAGATTATTCCGTAAACGTCAGCTACGACAAGAAGAATACTAATATCGATTACGGCAAGCCGTGCGATGTGAAAATTAAAAACGGATGCGTCACATTGATCAAAGGCGCATATAGCGTAAAGTATTTGAATTATGACGGTTCTTTGCTTTACGAAAAGGATTACAGTGAAAATGAAGTTCCAAGCTACGTAGGTCCTGCTCCTACACGTCCGACCGACGAATATTATTCTTATAAATTTGAAGGTTGGCAGGGAGTGGTTTCCGATACTTCGAACATTATCTGCTATGAGGCAAAATACGAGCTGATCCCGCAGATCTATCAGGTGTTCTTCTTTGTTGACGGAGAATACTTTAATGCGTTCGAGTGTTCTTACGGAGAGGCGGTTGACCTGTCTTTGATACCCTCCAAGAAAAACTTTGTGTTTGACGGTTGGTACACAGATGAGGCATTAACGCAGAAGGCTACGTTTGCAAAAATGCCTGCTCAGGATCTCAGACTATACGGAACGATGAAATTCAACGTACGCGAAAATCCTGTTCCCGAGATTACGCTTTCCGTCGATAGAATGGAAGCGGACCATGCTTACGTTGCGGTAGATGTAACGAAGAACCCCTCGATTTCCGGTTTGGTGCTTACCTTGGACTATGACCGAAACGCATTGACGTTTGAAGGCTTTGAACAGGGTAAGGCATTCGACTCGCTGCAGTTTGATTATACAAATACTGATGAAGGATATTCTGCAGAACCGTTTAGATTCTATTGGGAACACACCGTTAATACGATGGATACGGGCAGGCTGCTGATACTGAAATTCAAGATCAACCATGAGGCGGCAGTCGGAGTCTACAACGTTACAATGACGTAT
>JAZQVZ010000054.1:0-5206 GCA_045632105.1 Eubacteriales bacterium
TCGCTTTGTGGTGCAACTCCGTAGACGCACATACTAACGAGTCACGTTCTGCCGCACCCCCGTAGAGGTAGGCACTAACGAATTAAATTATTTTTTAATCCCTTTTAAAGTTCCTTTGGTTCTTTCCTTTCAAGGAAAGAACGAAAATCGCATCCCCCGCGTCCTCGCATCCCCCGCGTCCTTCGCGTCCTCGCGTCCTTCGCGTCCTTCAGGTCAAAGGGTCTCGACCTTGATGACGTTGGTATTACCCGAGCAGCCGTTAGTCATACCGCCGGTAATAACTATACGGTCGCCCTTAGAGAGTCCGAGCGTCTTCTTGGTAAGCTTCTGCGCGGCGTAGAACACAACGTCCAACGAATTCACAAGCTCGCTCATCACGGGTGTAACTCCCCAAGAGAGCGCCAGCTTACGCCAGGTATCCTCGTCGGTGGTAACGCCCACGATATCGATGGGACAGCGGAAGCGCGACACCATACGGGCGGTCATGCCCGAGATCGAGCAGACGGCGATCGCCTTTGCGTCGATATCGATAGCCATGCCGCAGGTAGCGTGAGAGATAGCGTCAACTGTATTCTTAATAATAAAATCGGAATCGTGGAAGATCTTCTTATAGTCAATTCCCTGCTCTGTCTGCAGCGCGATACGCGCCATGGTAGCCACCGTCTGCACGGGGTACTTGCCCGCGGCGGTCTCGCCCGAGAGCATTATGGCACTCGTTCCGTCGTAAACGGCGTTGGCCACGTCGGAGATCTCGGCTCTCGTGGGGCGGGGATTGTTGATCATAGACTCAAGCATCTCGGTGGCGGTAATAACGCGCTTGCCCAGCAGTCGGCAGGTAGTGATCAGATGCTTCTGTATACCGGGGAGCTCCTCGAAGGGGACCTCCACGCCCATATCGCCTCTCGCCACCATAATGCCGTCGCACTCCTCGCAGATCTCGCGTATGTTATCGACGCCCGAGCGGTTCTCGATCTTCGCTATTATGTCTATTCCCTTTCCGCCGTTAGCGTGAAGGAAATTCTTGACGTCGAGCAGATCCTGCTTGACCGAAACGAAGGAGCAAGCCACGAAATCCACCTTGTTCTCGATGCCGAAAAGAAGGTCGCTCTTGTCGTATTCGCTGAGATAGGTCTGCTTGAGCACCTTTCCGGGGAAGCTCATGCTCTTTCTGTTGGAGAGCTCTCCGCCCTCGATCACGCGGCAGTTGATGTCACAGCCCTCTACGCTCTCGACCTCAAACACCACAAGACCGTTGTTGAGCAATATCTTGTCGCCCACGCGCATCTCGGAGGGAAGGTCCTTATAGTTGACCGAAACGCGATGCTGATCTCCCTCCACCTCCTCGGAGGTAAAGGTGAAGCGGTCACCGCTGTTCAGGAATATACTGCCCTCGGCAAAGGTCTTTATTCTGTATTCGGGACCCCTGGTATCGAGCAGGATAGCGATAGGCATATTCAGCTTCTCGCGAACCGACTTTATCAGATCTATGTTCTTCTTATGCTCCTCGTGAGTTCCGTGGGAGAAATTAAGTCTCGCCACGTTCATGCCCGCAAGGCACATTCTCGTCAGAGTCTCTTCATTGTTGCAGGCAGGGCCTATAGTGCAAACTATCTTCGTTTTACGCATACCGTATCAAACCTCCGTGGGGGAATAGGCAGGAAGCACATCCTACCTCATTTTATATTATACCGCAAAAAGCACGCCAAGTCAACGGGTATACGTTTTTTATACAAAAATCCCCCGCCCCGAGAGCAACTTGCGCTGCCCTCGGGGCGGGGTTGTTTTTTTGCAAAGGCTTAATTGCTTATATTATTCTCTTTTTCTCTTCTTTTTACCTATGAGAATTCCTCCTCCAATGCCAATCGTGACAAGCAGAGCACCTATCCCGACGTATAATAATTTATTTCCGCCAAAGAGCGGTGCTCCGTCATCAATAACACTTACCGCTCCTCCCTCGTCACCTGTTTCGAACAACTCGGGAAAGCAATAACCGAACGTAGTATACTCCGAACCGTGGAGGTAATCTATAGCTCTTTGAGTTGTGTCTACATCAACAAACAGCTCAAGCAATGTCGGTCTATCCGTTCGAGGGGACAGACTCCAAAGTCCGCATTTTGAGGTGCGATAGTTACCAAACGAGAGCTCATATCTAATACCGTAAAGCTTCCATGAAATGCTTACCAATCGATATGCCCCTTCTGATTTCCCGTCACTGTCATCGGATATATATTCGTAGATATACGCTATGTCGTTATGAACGAATATCTCAGGGCCCTCGGAGGGCTCTATATACTCCGTGACCTCAAGCATATTATCCAGATCAGTTTTAACGAACGTTGACTTTATCTTTCTGGTATTAACACCCGGGAAAATACATCTGGGCCCATCCTTGACTACTGCATTTTTATCCCTTTTGGAAAAGGATGATTCATTTAGGTGGATAACGTCAAGACGGATAAATTCATATAATGATTCGTTTCCGTAATAGTAGAAGGTATAATAGTATCCATAATCCTTCATACCATCCGGATCAAAAAAGCTTCTGAAGGCACCGAGCTTTTTAAGATCGGTGTATTTTACGAAATTGTTATATTCTTCTTTAAACTTACCTATATTTTCCGAGTATTCGCCATAATCAAGAGCACCGCGAGGAGGTGCGAGCAATGCGCCGCAAGGTATTATCAATGTCGAAAAGCAGAAGGCCATAACCGTAATTAATGCTAAAAATCTTTTCATAATCAATTTTCCCCTTGATCAAAGTAATCTCGATACTGTCCAAGACTCCTACGGCAACCGTCGCAAATCCTATCGGGTAAATATCCTTCTTCTAATACCTTTTCTCCATATATACAATCACTATTATACAAGTCAGAATTGTTTCCTTGACTGTTAAAGAAGTCTGTATTATTTGGTTCCTTATAGTGATCAACTATCCCCAAAAGGTGTCCCACCTCATGTAGTATAGCAAAAATTTTACGCTCTTCATCACTATCTTTATCATTTGAGAAGCAAATTGCTACTCCACCAAGGACAATTGCAACTCCTTCGTGAGCATTCGGTACGTGCTTATACTCTCCCGTACTCTCATTATAACTAGGATAACAAGTGTTATGTCCTGAAAAAGCCACCTTCAATGTCCGGGGATCATCAGAGGGAGAAATATTAGCAATTATATTATACGGATGCGTGTGATGATAATTGTAAGTGACAGCCCCCGTAGCAGGGTCAACGCTGGGGCCTGTGCACGCTGAATCGGGCACGCAGGAACACATATGCGACGGACTTATGTTGCAGCTATCAGCATAAGACAAAAAATGTACCGGTTCAGACAACTTTAGCTGAACACCATAAATCAAGAAAATTTGTTTTGTGACCTCCGCCATCTGGCGATCAATTCTATCTAAAAAATCCATATGGCGAAGCATATACGCAGTATCGTAAAGAATTTCTACGTTAGTAACAACAACATCGTATTTCTCTAAACGCCATGCATTTCTACCGTTAGTATTGCTTGAACTTGCCGTTATAATATCTGATCCACTGTTACTACTGCCTATTGAGATGGATTTTGATGTATCATCGCACGATACAAGAGTATATGCACCAAATCCCGTCCAATGAATATAGAACATATCAGACTCAAGTACGAGTGGGTCAGCACTCGGTATCTCCTTCATAACAACTGAATTTCCGGATATATCGAATGTCATATTAGGATTAAGCATTGAACGTATGATATACCGTTCACTTATTCCATCTTGGGATATCCAGAACAAGCTCGATCTGTCATAAACTTGACGACTGGCAGGTGAAGTGGAAGAATTTAAGCGTTCTACAGCTGCACCTACCTCCATAGAATCACCGCTTATAGTAAGCCACTGATTACGTACTGCATCATTTTCGAAAGCATAAACACCCTCAGATATATAATACGTATAATTTACACTTAAGTAAGAGTAATTCACTCCGGATTCACGAGCCTTTAAAATCACAGGCGTTGCCGTGCTTGACTCACGCTGTACCATTACACCGTAGTTAGACACACTGCCATCATACCACGATTCGGCCAGCGTAGTAATATCAAGTTTTCCCGTGCCGGGAGAGTTTTCTGTTTTTGTCGCTGAGGCTGTCAAGGTTTCGGTATCTAATCTCGCAGCCTTAGAGCGTGGAATAGTGGATTGAGATACGCTGTTTTCACTCCAGGGTCCTGTTATTTGGTGTGCCTTAACGGTCATAGAACCCGATGTGACATTCTGAAAATAATATCTAATGTGAAGCTCAGCCGAATTGAATATAGATCCGTTAGGCAAAGTAGGATGATCTATTTTTATTAGCGCAATCTGTTTAGCACTTATATATATTTTTGTATTACTTCCGTAATTTGTTGTAGTATTGTTTGCATCAACATAGGTGTCATAAATTGTAGCAGAATAATGAATACTCGGATCTATCGTCACAGGGAATGCTCTCTCCTCGGAATTTATCCACTCTGAGTCTGCCGTGACTGTGAGAAGATATTTGTCTCCGTCAACGTAGTAAAGTCCGTATTCGACGTCGTAGGAATACTCGTCGTTGCTGTCGAACATGTACGGTGCGGGAATTATATATTGCTCATCGCCCGTCTCCTTATCCGCAAGGATTATCACGTTATCCTCAAGTGTCGCCTCGAGGCCGTCAAGTGCCAGCATAAATCCGTATTCGTAGGACTCCTGCCTGCTCTTTACTATTATATTCTCCTTGATATCGTTTCCGTTCATTACGTATTCGATATCGATTCCGCCCATCACGTTGGAATATTTTACCGAGCTTCGGTTGTTGACCTCGATAGCCTCCTCAAGGGTATCGTAGCTCTCCTTTCGGCTCATTCCGGAATTGAATATTTCTATCTCCATCGGCTCGGTGGTCAGAGTGATATCCTCTATATCCGGCATCAGAAAAGACATATATATGCTATATCCGTTCTCCGAAAGAGTGAAGGAGTTTTCGGATTTGTCAAAGCTCAGTCTTGAGTCTGACGTGGTGTAGAGCTGCTTTGTGCCCACGGTGGTCAGGCTCAGGTCGTTGTTTATGTCCTGCCAAACTCCCTCGGAGTCCTTGCGGTGTACCGCGTGGCCGTAGGATACTGCCTCGTAGGTTCCGTCGGGGAGCTTGAAATGCTTGACCGATTCCTCTCTTGCGAGAACGAGCTCGGTTATCTTCGAGTCAC
>JAZQVZ010000055.1:0-6707 GCA_045632105.1 Eubacteriales bacterium
CTGCAGAGCGCCAACGACAACGAGCTTTTGGCACTTGGAAGACTGCATAATTATTCCGACTTGGTTGCAGTGTTTAAGGACGCCCGAGCGGTTGGATTTGATAATATAAGCGTTGACCTTATGTACGGCATACCCGACCAAACTCCCGAGAGCTTTGAGAAGACTCTTCGAGAGGTCTGCGGCCTTTCTCCCGAGCATATTTCGGCTTATGGGCTGAAGATAGAGGAAGGAACCGTGTTTGGCAATATAGCTGACAGCCTGACCCTTCCCGACGAGGACGCAGAGTACGATATGTACTGTCTTTGCGAGAGGATACTTGCAGAGAACGGATATTGCCGATATGAGATCAGTAATTTTGCAAAAGAGGGCAGAGAGTCAAGACATAATCTTAAGTATTGGCGTCTTGAGGATTATATCGGCTTTGGCGTTGCCGCCCACTCCTGCTTTGATGGAGAAAGGTTTGGCAACTCAAGAGATATGAAAGCCTTTCTTCGAGGTGAGGATATAACCGAAGAAAGGGCAGATATCAGCGAGAAAGAGAGAGTTGCTGAATATATTATGCTTCAGGCAAGGCTTGGAGAGGGAATATCGCTTGCTGAATATCGAGAAATGACTGGTAGAGAGTTGAAATCGGATTTCCCGATGCTTGAGAGATATATAAGGGAAGGATTTTTTTTGGAAAGGGACGAACACGTGGCATTTACCACCAAGGGCTTTTTCGTAAGTAATTCGATACTTTCCGAAATGCTGTCCTTCGAATAATAAAAGAAAACTGTTGACTTTTTGAATACAATATTGTAAAATATATCTAGAAATAAACAAAGGAGAATTACCATGAACGAGAATAAGAACATTAACAATGAAGAAGAGATGACTAACATCTTTACCCTCACTGACGAGGACGGCAACGAAATAGATTTTGAGGTTATCGGCGAATACGAGAAGGACGGTCAGCGTTACTTTGCAATGATCCCCACCGAGGACGAGGATGCAAATGATGACGTTTGCGAGTACGTTATCCTGAAGCTCGCTATGGACGGCGACGAGGAGGTTCTCGTTACGGTTGACGATGACGACGAGCTTGATGATATCGCAGATTATTTTGACGATCTCTTCTCTCAGGAGCTTGATTACGATAACTGATTTTTAAAAATCGGAATATTCGTGGGCAGGGATGCTTAGAATATAACTGTAAGCTGAATTTATCCCTGCTATGCGCGTGATAATCGGTCATAAGAGCCACATTTCGTTAAAGGAGTCTGAAACAGAGTTCGAGCGTGGTTTGCAGACCTCCCTCGCTTGCCTTGGTTGACTTGTCCCAACGTGAGATAGAGGACGCTGGGAGCAGTAAAGCGCGAGATAGGACACCACCCTGGATAAAAGGGTCTCTCTATTTCGGTTACACGGCTGTGCGGGGCGACGAAAAAGAGCGTTTTTGAACGCTCTTTTTCTTTTTTTTAAGTTAAAATCTTGACAATGTCCACAAGTGGTGATATAATTGCCTTATAAGATTCAGGAGGATAAAAGAATGTCTAATATTTGGCACGATATTTCGCCTAAAAGAGTAGCACCCGATGATTTTATCTGTGTAGTTGAGATATCTAAGGGTAGCAAGAAAAAGTATGAGCTTGATAAGGAAACGGGATATATTATTCTTGACCGTATACTTTATACGTCTACCCACTATCCTGCAAACTATGGTTTTATTCCTCGCACATACGGTGACGACGGTGACCCTCTTGACGTTTTACTTATATGCGCTGAGCCCCTTGAGCCCCTCTCATTGGTTCGAGCGTATCCGATCGGCGTTATCTCTATGATGGATAACGGCAGACGCGATGAAAAGATCATTGCAATACCCTTTAACGATCCTAACTATAATCAGTATACGAATATAGATCAGCTTCCCGCTCACCTCTTTGATGAGATGCGTCACTTCTTCAGCGTATACAAGAGCCTTGAGAATAAGGATACTGCGGTTAATGAGGTAAGCCCCTGTGAGGAAGCAGTCAAGGTAGTCAAGGAATCTATAAACAACTACATAAATCATTTTTGCAAGTAAGCAAAAAGCAAAGGCAGACAAGATCTGCCTTTTGTTTTTTCGGTTGACTTTTGCGCTCTGGTGTGGTATAATTTTTACATACTTCGACAACCGAAGGAGATATAAATGAGATCTACGTTTTACAGGGTAAGCTCGGGTCTGCCCGAAAATATCCGTATCGCTCTTGTGGCTGACCTTCATGCAGGAAAGCCTTGGGGTGTGATAGATGCCTTAAAGAAATGCTCTCCCGATTACATTCTTTTAGCGGGGGATATTCTTGAAAGACTTGACGGCACCGACGATGAAAAAAACAAAGATGCATTTTTCATATTTGAGGAGTGCGCAAAGATAGCCCCCACCTTTTACTCTACGGGAAACCACGAGGACGGAGGAGTGAGGTCGGGGACAAGAAAGTGGAATGCCTCGCTTGAGAAGGATAGGGTATATACCGAGGAGAACGTTAATCGTATAGAGGCGGCAGGAGTTACTATGCTTGTGAACTCCTACGTTATGCGCGACGGAATAGCCTTTGGCGGTCTTGCATCGGGCATTATTTGTAAGAATGCCGTTCCCGATATTGACTTCTTGCAGGAGTTTGCAAAGATAGATGCGCCGAAGATACTTATCTGCCATCACCCCGAATATTACGGTAAGCATATAAAGGATCTTGACGTTGATCTTGTGGTCAGTGGTCACGCGCACGGCGGACAGTGGAGATTTTTCGGTAGAGGAGTTTATTCCCCGGGGCAGGGTCTGTTTCCAAAATACACGTCGGGTGTTTACGATAACCGCTTGGTGGTTACCAGGGGACTTAAAAAAGGATTTATCCCAAGGATATTTAATCCAAGGGAAATAGTAATAATTGAAACCGAGAGGATGCTATGAAGAAAATATTATCGCTTATAATGATACTTGCAATTGCCGTTGTCGCATTTGCAGGCTGTAATCAGACCCCTGCGGGTAATTCTGTCGATGGAAAGACTCCCGAGCAGATTTACGGTGAGGCTTTGGAAACCCTTAAGAATATGACTAACTACGAGCTTTCCTTTACTCAAAGCTATGAAACCGATTTCACAGGGGAGCTTATGAGATCTGCGACTACCACAGAGTATAAACTTAATGGAAGTACAGCATATGCCAAGAATATAAACTCTGCTGCCGAAACCGAGGAGCAGTGGTTTGTTGACGGAGTTATGTATTATTCCTCTGCTAACAACAAAGAAAAGGAAGCGATGAGCTATTCAGATTTTGTAAATGCGTATTGCATTGACATTACGGATATCCTTATTGAGTTCAAGTCCGAGGAGTTCAAGGACCTTGAGTTTGAAACGGTCGACGATACAAGAGTGCTTACCTTCCTGCTTACTCCCGCAAAATATCAGGAGTATATAGGAGGAACTATAACTCGCGATGCAAAATACAAGGTTGCTTTTGATAAAGAGGGAAGCATCATTTCTATAGAAATGATAAATGAATCCGAGATATCACAGGGATATATTATAACCATCTCGCTTCTCTTTGAGTTTAAAAACGTAGGTAAGACAGCGGCAATTGCCGTTCCTGAGAACGCTGATAGCTTCAGAGCAGCGCCTGCGCTTTCTACTCTTGACAAGAGCGAGGTTGATATAAACACTCTTGTTGAGTCGAATGAGGCTACTGACCTCGTTATGCTTGATGTAGAGGGCTACGGAAAGATAGTTATCCGTCTTTACGAGAATGTCGCTCCTAAAAGCGTGGCAAACTTTAAAAAGCTGGTCGGAGATGGCTTTTACAATGGTCTGGTGTTCCACCGTGTTATAGAGAACTTTATGATACAGGGTGGCGGATATGATGCAGAAGGCAATCACAAGGAAACCGCAAGCATATATGGAGAGTTTGCATCTAACGGATTTTCGAACAATCTGCTTCATGCAAGGGGAGTGGTATCTATGGCAAGAACCAGTGAGCCTAATTCCGCATCGGGTCAGTTCTTCATAATGCATAAGGACGCTACCCATCTTGATGGTGAATACGCGGCATTTGGCTTCGTTGTATACGGAATGGATGCGGTTGACGCTATCGCAACGGTAGAAACCGATTCGAATGACGAGCCCGTGCAGACCGTAGTTATCAACTCTGCAAAATTCGTTAAGATATCCGAATAATTCAAAAAAGGAAGCGAGAGCTTCCTTTTTTTGAATAAAAAGGACGGGGCGGAGAAATGCTAACTCCAAAGGAGTTAGCATGAAAAGGAATTGTGAAAAAAGTATATATTGCAGATATACCAAGCGCCTGCTTGATATCGTTCTTTCGTTTTTGCTGCTGTTTTTTCTGCTTTTGCCGATGCTTTTCATAGCCGTTGCCATTCGTGTGGATTCACGAGGTAACGCCATATTTAAGCAAAAGAGAATGGGCAGAGGCGGGAGAATATTCGTTTGCTATAAATTTCGCTCAATGTATATAGACGCACCCGATAGAATGCCCGCCTCAAAGCTTTGCGATGGTCGGAAATACGTTACTCGGGTTGGTCGGTTATTGAGGAGGACAAGCCTTGACGAGCTACCTCAGCTTTTCAACGTGCTTAAAGGAGATATGAGCCTTATTGGCCCAAGACCACTTATTTGTGAGGAAGAGGAGATACACAAGAGGCGGATGGACGGAGGTGTTTACTCGCTTCGCCCCGGTATTACGGGAATGTCGCAGATAAACGGAAGAAATCTGCTTTGTGACGAGGAAAAGCTCAGGGGGGATATGTATTACCTTCAAAATATAAGAATGTGGCTTGACGTAAAAATTCTCTTCAGAACACTTTTCAAGGTCGCCGACGGCGAGGGAGTGCAGACGGCGGAGCAGAGCGGAAGAGAAAATAGAAGGTGATTTTTTTGATCTATAACGGCATATAATTTAAAAAAGCCGTGGGGGATTTTATGAAAAGATCACTTTCTATTTTTTTGCTTGTCCTTTGCCTTGCGCTTTCTTCCTGCTCATCGGCAAATGCATCCTGTGTGGATATTTTGTCGGGTCTTATAGACCTTGGATCTGAGGAGGCAAGAAAAAACGGGCAGGTGTTTTTGTTGAGTGCCGAGGAGGGAGAGGCAGAGTATTTTTCAGTGCAAAACCAAGCGCTTATGTATGGCGAGGAGGCGGTAGAGCATTGCTTTCTTAAGATCGAGGATTACGCCATTTTTACGTCCTCTCACACGCCTGAGGAGATAGCGGTATTCAAGTGCTATTCGGTGTCCGACACCGACGAGATAGCGAAAATGTGCCTTGACAGAGCCGATTCAATAAAGGTGTCCCTGAGAGGAAGCGTTTGGCAGGAGAAAAGCGAAAAGATCCGTGTCACGATATACCGACGCTTTGTGGTATTCGCTTTCACGGATCAACCCGAGATTATAGAAAATAGGGTTAGAAGGCTTGCTTAAAACAATCCAAGAATCCAATATATTACGCCGTAGACCGCTCCTGCAAGTGTTCCGTATAGAATAACGGGACCGCAGACGGTGAATATCTTTGCGCCCACACCCAGCACGTATCCCTCCGAGCGGCTGTCGATGGCCGGCGAGGCAACAGAGTTAGCAAATCCGGTTATGGGTACCAGCGTACCTGCTCCCGCAAAACGAGCTATCTTGTCAAACACGCCAAGACCTGTCAGAAGAACTGCGATGAAAATAAGAGTTATTGAGGCAAGAAGCCCTGCCGTTTCAAGAGATATTTCGGGATGGAGCGAGTAAAGGTGGGTAAATCCCTGTGCTATGGTGCAGATAGCACCTCCGATTAAAAAAGCAAAAACACAATCCTTTAATATCGGGGATCGGGGAGCGTGAGCCGATGCAAATTTTTTGTATTGCTTCTTATCCATATTCATAACATACACCTCAAAGACTTCAATATAGTAGAATTATTGTTTCCGTATTTTGAAATTTTATGTGATGGGGTTTACTTTTGGTAGGGTTTGGTGTATAATGAATATGATAACATAGAACGGAGGAGATACTATGGCAAACTGGAATGATATTAAGGTGAAGGTCGGAAAGGCGGCAAATACTGCGGCAAAGAAGACCGGAGAGATAGCGGATACCGCATCTAAATACGTAAAGCTTAAGGCGGTTGACGTAAAGCTCGCCTCTAAATATGAATCTCTTGGCAGACTTACCTATAAGCAGCTGAAGAACGGTGGCTCTCAGGCAGAGAAGATCTCTGCTATTATTGAGAAGCTGGATCAGCTGAACGAGCAGAGAGCTGCTATTAAGGACGAGATCGAGGCCGAAAAGCAGAGAAGAGCTGACGAAAAGGCAAATAAGAAGAATAATACGGAAGATACGGTAGAATCTGAGGAAGAATAAAAATAAATTGAGGCTCTCATTTGAGAGCCTCAATTTATTTTTAGAAACCATTTCTTTTGCCTTTAAGTCGGTATATGGCTTTACGTATCAGCTCGGCAGGGATAACCGTCAGCGATAGTCCGAGAGTGATCAAAAGCTCACGTGTGGTCAGAGGGGCGGTTCGCAGTACGCTTCCTCCAAGATAAATAAAGCCTATTTGCACGGCGCAGACCAACGTCATTATGGCAATAAAGCCTTTGTTTTTGGATATCCTTGAGAAAAGCTTCATTCGGTCGGTTCTGCAGTTGAAGCAGTTGAGTACCGACGTAAATATAAACAGGGCAAAGAATGCGGTGAGCAGA
>JAZQVZ010000056.1:0-1615 GCA_045632105.1 Eubacteriales bacterium
CCGGTTCTTACAATCGTAATGGACGGTGTTGGTATTGCAGCCGACAATGGCGCAAACGCTATTGCTGCAGCTCATACTCCTACTCTCGACAGACTTATGAAGGACTATCCCATGGTTGCTATTAAGGCTCACGGTACTGCCGTTGGTCTTCCCAGCGGCGACGATATGGGCAACTCCGAGGTTGGACATAACGCGCTTGGCTCAGGCCAGGTATTTGCGCAGGGAGCAAAGCTTGTTTCTCAGTCCATCGGGTCGGGCAAGATTTTCGCATCTGAAACCTGGCAGACCCTCGTAGGCGGTGTTAAGGCAAACAACTCCACCCTTCATTTCCTCGGCCTCTTCTCCGACGGAAACGTTCACTCTCATATCGATCACCTTACAGCTCTCATTAACAGAGCAAAGGAAGAGGGCGTTAAGAAAGTAAGAATTCATATTCTTCTTGACGGCCGTGACGTTGGCGAGACCAGCGCTCTTGATTACGTTCTTCCTTTCGAGGAGTATCTTAGCGATCTTCGCTCTGCTGACTTTGACGTTGCAATTGCATCGGGCGGTGGCAGAATGCAGATTACTATGGACCGTTACGAGGCTAACTGGGCTATGGTTGAGGCAGGCTGGAAGACTCACGTGCTTGGCGAGGGCAGACAGTTTGCCTCCGCAGAGGAAGCAATCAATGCTTACAGAGCAGAGTACAAGGTTATCGACCAGGACCTTCCTCCTTTCGTTGTTGCAAAGGATGGTGAGCCCGTAGGTACAATCAACGATGGCGACAGCGTTATCTTCTTCAACTTCCGTGGCGACCGTTCTATCGAGATTTCCAAGGCATTTGAGTCGGGCGCTGACTTTGATAAGTTCCACAGAAAGCGTGTTCCCGCAGTTCTTTACGCAGGTATGCTTGAATATGACGGCGATCTTCATATCCCCAGCCGTTATCTTGTATCTCCCCCCGAGATTACCAATACTATGACCGAGTATCTTGTTTCTGCAGGTGTTAACTCTCTTGCTATTTCCGAGACACAGAAGTACGGTCACGTAACTTATTTCTGGAACGGAAATAAGTCTGGCAAGTTCTCCGAGGAGCTTGAGACATATATCGAGATTCCCTCCGACGTCGTTCCTTTTGAGGAAAGACCGTGGATGAAGTGCGCTGAGATTACCGATAAGCTTATCGAGTGCCTTCGCTCAGGCGAGTTTAAGTACCTTCGCGTTAATTTCCCCAACGGTGATATGGTAGGCCACACAGGCTCCTTCCTCGCTACCGAGTGCTCTATGGAGGCTCTTGACCTTCAGCTTGCAAGAATCCTCAAGGTTGTTGACGAGATGCAGGGCGTTGCTCTTATCACCGCTGACCACGGTAACGCTGACGAAATGTACGAGCTTGACAAGAAGACAGGCGCGCCCAAGGCGAACAAGGACGGCTCCTTCAAGGCTAAAACAAGCCATACGTTGAATCCCGTTCCTTTCATCGTGTACGACAACTTCTATGCTGATAAATACAATTTAAAGCAGGGCAGAAGTGATTTTGGCCTTTCCAACGTAGCGGCTACCACCGTTAATATGCTTGGCTTTGAGGCTCCTGAAATCTGGGATGAAACAATGATTGAAGTAAAATAAAATT
>JAZQVZ010000057.1:0-2868 GCA_045632105.1 Eubacteriales bacterium
GGCTTCAGAAAGAGAATGGCGACTGCTGACGGCAGAAACGTACTTAAGAGAAGACGCGCTAAGGGCAGAAAGAAGCTGACCTATTAATTTGGTCGGGTATTATTCTATAGCCTGAAACATAAACCGCCGATGACCCCAAGAGCAGAAGACTGCTTTTTGTGAGCATCGGGGTTTTTGGTTTAGGGCATCCCACGGATGTGGGAAGCAGGACAAGGGGTCGTAAGGGAATGAAAGAGATAGCGATCAAAGAGAATCATTTGTACAGCAAGACCTATAAGAGAGGAAAGTGTCACGTCGGCAAGCTCGTCGCCGTTTACGTTTTGCGCGATTACGCGGCAGAGAGGCTGGCACGTGCCAATCCAATGAAGGTAAAGGTGAACCGCGTCGGTATATCGGTCTCCAAGAAGCTCGGAGGCGCAGTTGAGCGCAACAGAGCAAAGAGAGTGGTCCGTGCGGCGTACGCTGCCGTCAAGCCGAGGCTTAAGGTGGGAAATCTTATCGTTATCAGTCCCCGAGTTGCGATCCTGAACAAAAAGAGCACCGCGGTAGCCGCGGAGCTTGAGAGCGCATTCGCCGCTCTCGAAATGCTTTCGTAAAGCAAAAAACGACAAAAAAGGAAAAACCAAATGAAGCATGTTTGCGTTTGGCTGATTCGCTTTTATCAAAGGTTCTTGTCGCCCTTGAAACGAAATCCCACGTGTAGGTTCACGCCTACATGCTCTGCCTACGCCGTAGAGGCGTTTATGAAACGTGGCTTTTTCGTGGGTCTTTGGCTTACCGTAACGCGTATATTGCGTTGCAACCCGTTTTGTGCGTGCGGATACGATCCGGTGCCCGAGGCAAAGCCCAAAAAGATCCCGAAATACGTACGGGATGAGGACGGAATGAACGACAATACGAACAATGACAACGCTCCGAAAAAATGAAAAGGAGAAAGTTAATTAATGGATATTATTAACAAGCCTATGGGCTGGGTCCTTAAGTTTTGCAGTAATCTGGTTGGCGGCAACTATCTTTTCGCTATTCTGATCTTTGCGATCCTTATAGAGATCCTGCTGCTGCCCTTCGGTATAAAGCAGCAAAAGAATTCCATCAAGCAGGCGCGTCTGCGTCCCCGCGAGATGGCTATACGTAAAAAGTATGCGGGCAGGGACGACAAGCCCACCCAGCAGAAGATGAGCCAGGAGATCCAGGAGCTTTACCAGAAGGAGGGCTATAATCCTCTCAGCGGATGTCTTCCTCTGCTTATCCAGCTTCCGCTTCTTCTTGCACTTTACCGCATAGTCATCAACCCCCTCAAGTATATCTGCGGACTTTCCGACAGCGTTGTCGAGAAGATAGCGGCTATCACCGGAGAGAGCGCGGCAGCGGGATCCATGGGACTTCTCGGTCCTATCAGAAGGCTCGGCTATGCACCCTTCGCAAGCCTTGCGGGCGAAGGATTTACCAAGGAGGTCTTTGATTCCATGCCGAATCTTGACATCTTCGGTGTATTCGATCTTTCGGTTGCGCCCAGCCAGTGCATGAACCTTCAGAGCCTCGGAGAGCTCTCCGCTTGGCTCATACTCTCTATCCCCGTACTGACCTTCCTTGCATATTTCTTCAGCATGAAGATATCCAGAAAGCTCACCTACAATCCCATGAACGAGTCTCAGCAGGCAGGCTGCTCCAACAAGATGATGGATCTGATGATGCCATTGATGAGCGTATTTATAAGCTTCGGCGTTCCCGCCGCGCTTGGCGTTTATTGGATATTCAAGAGCATTCTCGGTGTTATCAAGCAGGTGGTTCTTACGGCCGCAATGCCTCTTCCCAAGTTTACCGAGGAGGACTATAAGGCCGCTGAGAAGGAGGTAGGAGCACGCTCGGATAAGAGCACACCCGTACAGAAGTCGGGCAAGGTGGTTCGTTCGCTCCATCACATCGACGACGAGGACTTCGATGATACCCGTGACGCGGGCAGAGCTCGAAGAGAGGCACTTGAGGCGCAGGAGGCCAAGGAGGCCGAGGCAAAGCGTCAGATCGCTGAAAAGAAGAAGGGCGTCGTTTCCGCGGCTCCCATCAAGAAGGACGATCGCACCGAAGAGGGCGACGGGTCCGAAAACTAAAATTTGAAGGATATACACTTTAAGTGTAGACGGAGAAACTAAAGTGAAAAAAGAAGTAATCGTAAGCGCGAAGAGCGTTGAAGAGGCTGTAGCAAAGGCTGTTATCGAGCTTGGCGCACCCTCTGCAGATAAGATCGAGTACACCGTGCTCGAGGAGGCAAAGAAGGGCTTCCTCGGAATCGGCGCTACCGACGCAAAGATCTCTGCATCCTATACTCTCGGAAGAGAGATGGAGGCACTTGCTTTCATCGAGAAGCTGGTATCCGATATGAATCTTGATGCCAACGTTGAGATGACCGAGGGCGAGAACGGCGAGCACAAGATCGCTATTACCGGCGAGAGTGCGTCTATCCTTATCGGCCACCACGGTGAGACCCTTGACTCTCTCCAGTATCTTGCAAACCTTGCGGCTAACAAGCGCGTAGGCGGCAAGAAGGAGGAGTACGTAAAGATCACGGTCGACGTTGAGGGCTACCGCGCAAAGAGAGAGGAGACTCTCCGCGCGTTGGCAAGAAAAATGGCGTCCAAGGTGCTCAAGTACAAGAAGAGCGTAATGCTCGAGCCCATGAATCCCTACGAGAGAAGAATAATCCACTCCGAGATCCAGGGCATTGCAGGTGTTTCCACCAACTCTATCGGCTCCGAGAACAACAGAAAGATCGTCGTATTCCTTGACGGCGAGCTTTAATAAAAAGAAAAAGCAGCTTTTAAGCTGCTTTTTCTTTTTGCTCTTTAAGCGAAAGGTTGTTTTCAAATACCG
>JAZQVZ010000058.1:0-2080 GCA_045632105.1 Eubacteriales bacterium
CGTTTCTGGTCTTCAGAGCCAAGAGGCACTTGAAGATAGCGGTAGAGGTGGGGTTGGTGGTGGGGATAACAGCGGCAATAACGCCGATAGGCTCAGCAACCTTGCGGATTCCGAAAGCCTTATCCTCCTCGATAACGCCGCAGGTCTTGGTATCCTTGTAAGCGTTGTAGATGTACTCGGCGGCATAGTGATTCTTGATCACCTTATCCTCCACGATGCCCATGCCGGTCTCGGCAACGGCAAGCTTAGCAAGAGTTATTCTTGCCTTGTCAGCAGCGGTAGCAGCAGCAAGGAAGATCTTATCCACCTGCTCCTGGGTGTAGGTTGCGAAGATCTTCTGTGCCGCTCTTACACGAACGAGCGCCTCATTGAGTTTCTCTACGCTGTCAACGATTTCATAGGTCTTGGGTTCCATTTTTATAAAACATCCTTTCCGGTTTATTTTTCAAATTTATCGGGTCTCCCCTAATTATTTGCTGATCTGATTGTTAAGATGCGCAAGAGACAGTGCCAGATTTTCCTGTTTGAGCAGTACCCCCTCGGGAACCGTGATCTGACAGGGAGCGAAGTTCCATATGGCGGAGACACCGCTTTCCACAAGCATATCACAGACATCCTGCGCAGAGCCTCTGCCCACGGTGATGATACCGAGGCGCGCTCCGAATTCCTTGCAGTATGACTTGAGCATATCGATAGGGAATATCTCCTTGCGGAGTGCTCCAACGCCCACCGAGCGCCCGGTAAGATCAAATCCCGCCACTATTCTGACTCCGTATTCCTCGAAGCCGTCGTAGTCAAGCAGTGCCCTTCCCAGCTTTCCCGCTCCAACAAGCACCGCATTGGTCAGCTTATCGTATCCGAGATGCCGCTCGATATCGTTTATCAAGGTCTCCAGCTCGTATCCGATCTTCGGCTTTCCTGAGCCGCAAACAGCGGCAAGATCCTTTCGGACCTGAACGTCGCCGAGTGAAAGTCCCTTTGCTATAGCGGTTGCAGAGATGGTCGCGCCCTCAGAGGCAGGTAACGCCTTTAAATATTGCAAATATTGCGGAAGCCTTCCCAGCGTTGCCTTGGGAATAGAATATCCGTTCACTTTTCCACCTCCTTATCGGCGCTGTGTTTTTTCAACGCATATATTCTATCATATTTTTGACCACTTGTGAATAATCAAAATGTTATATCGGTAATATACATATCGATATAACCGTAATCGATACACCTTTTACCGAATAAAAAAGGTGATTCCCGCTTAAGCGGGAACCACCTTAAGATCATATATGATTGTAAACCGATATAAACGGTTTTGCAGCCGGATAATGCCATTCATCTACTTCACAAACTTTCTCCGAGCCTCACAAAGCTCGGTAATAAAATCTTTATCAAGTTTAGAAAGCTTATAGCCTTTATGATATATCAAAACGTCCTTGTATACTTTCTTATTTCCGTCGCAGGTACGCTGAACGAGACCGTATCTGTCCAGCATCTGCTGTGATGCGGGGGATACCCACATAAAGGTATCGGGATTTTCCGAAAGAAGCTCAAACTGACTTGCTCTCTCAAAAACGAATATGCGTCTGCCTATGTTATCGGGAAGCTCCTCGCGGAACACCTTGGACATAGAAAGCGTAGGCACGTAGGGGTCGGCATGAGCGATCTCGATATAGGAAGAGAGATCGTCGTAGGTTATCGACTCCTTGGATGCCAGCGGATTATCCCGTCTCATAATAAGCACGTAGGAAAACTCCGCCACCAGCTCGCAGGCAAGTCCCCTTTCCTCAAACATACTCTTGTAGTATTTATCGTAGCCCTCGGAATAACGAACGATGCCCAGCTTGTACTCGTTCTCCATAACGTTCTTTACGGTCTTCTTGGAGTTAGTTTCCTTATAATATATCTCCACGTCGGAGTTACCGAGAGTCTTTGAAAATTCCGCCATAGCCGAGGAGATATAGCAGGCGCGAGGAACAGAAATGGAGAACTTACGTTTTTTATGAGAGCCGTCGCGGTAGGAATGCTCCAGCTTATCTATACGGTGAAGGATATCACGGGCATAATCCATGAACTCCTCGCCATCGGGAGT
>JAZQVZ010000059.1:0-11039 GCA_045632105.1 Eubacteriales bacterium
TTATTATAAGACAAACACTTCCAAAAGTCAATAAAAAACTTTACTTTTTAGGCATTCTGTGTTAGAATATATAAAAAAGCACACGGAGAAATTGCGATGATATACGAGCAGATAAAGAAAATCTATAAAAGCGCGGCAGATGCCTTGCCCGAAATAGCTCTGGCGGCAATAAGCGGATGGCTCTGCGCCCTCTCTGTCTTGGCGCTTACCTCAGAGCAGGACTTCGATTTGGTGCCCACCTTTGCATCGTCGGTGTCGATACCCTTTTTCATCGCCACTGTGGCTGTTTTCTGCGCTCTTTTCTTTCTGCTCTCAAGATTTTTGTGGAACAAAATACCCCTGCTCACCCTCCCCGTGTCCTTCGGCTTTTACGGAGCTATATGCGTAGGCTCGTCTGCAATGTCGTTAACCGAGCGCACCTACGCGGCATTCGTTTTTGCTCTGCTCTCGCTTGCTGTAATAGCTATCTGCGCAAACTATATGAAGCGCCGTGGCTTTGAGATACCCAAGGGTGACATCAGCCCCCGAGTATCGTTTATTATCGTCCTTTGCTCCTTCCTTTTATTCTCTGCATTCTATTCCTATCTGCTCTGGGCAAGAAAAGAAATGCTCTGCTCCCCCTGCTTTGATATGGGTATTTTCGCCCAGATGTACGACAATATGAAGGAGGGTCTGCTCCCTCTGACTACCTGCGAGCGAGGCGAGAGCCTGTCGCATTTTGCGGTGCATTTCTCCCCTGCTCTCTACCTGCTCCTGCCCTTTGCATACCTGCTTGAGATAACCGATATGCTGGTGCTGGCGCAGATAGTTCTGGTGTTCTCGGGCGTGTTCCCCCTCTGGCTCATCTGCAAGAGAATAGGGCTCTCAAATATCCGCTCTACCATCATTTCTCTGCTCTTTTTGCTCTATCCCGCAATGAGCAGCGGAGCCTTCTATGACTTCCACGAAAACGCTCTGTTGGCTCCCCTTATACTCTGGACACTCTATTTTATCCACGCCGAAAAGCTGATACCCACCTTCGCCTTTGCCCTCGGTGTGCTTATGGTCAAGGAGGACGCGGCGATATACGTAGCGTTTATCGCGCTTTATCTCTTCTTCGCCCGTAAGAAGTATACAAGAGGAATCCTTATGCTGACCATGGCGGTGGGATATTTCCTCTTCGCATCCTATATGCTCCTCAAGGGCGGTCAGGGACTGATGCTTGGAGGAAGATATTACAACGTTATCGGCGCGGGCGGAAGCTTCACCGACCTTATAAGAGTTGCGCTGGTCAACCCCGCGCTCTATGCGGTCGAAAGCCTTACGGCAGAAAAGCTGGCATATGCCATAAATATGCTCCTTCCCCTCTGCTTCCTGCCCCTTGCTACCAAAAAGCCCTCAAGATGGTTGCTTATAGCGCCCCTGTTCGTCATAAATCTTATCAGCGACTACCAGTATCAGTACGACCTTGGATTCCAGTATTCCTTCGGCTCGGGAGCGCTTCTCGTATATCTCTCGGCGCTGAATCTGGCGGATATATCCGACGGTGTGAGAGATACTAAAAACGATAAGGAAAAGCTGCTCCGCTCTATATCTGCGGCAATGCTTATCTTCGCACTCTTCTCCTCGGTATTCACTCTTTCCGCTCGCCTGCCCTCCCAGGACACCTATGCCAAGAGATACAACAGTGAGCAAAAGGCAGAGGTTGACAAAGCAAAGGAGATACTCGACACCATCGACCGAGATTCCTCGGTAGCGGCCACCTCTATGTACCTGACATATCTCTACGACGTTGACGAGCTTTATCACCTGAGCAACTCCACAGGGCAGGTATTTGACAATGACGGCAATATCATTCGCTTTACCGACGTGGTGGTCATCGACCTGAGAAGCTACATCTCCGACAAGACCTACGCCAACGTATGGAAGGCAAGATACGTAGCCGAGGGATATGAGGTAACTCATCACATAGACGGCGTGATAACCGTGCTTGAACGAGCAAAATAAAAAGGCGAAATACCCCTTGCATATAACCGAGTTTTGTGATATAATAAATCGTTAAGTATAGAATTTAGCGGCTTTGCCGCGGGAGGTTTCATTTGATAATCGCACTTGAAGAAGCAAAATATAAGCTTATAGGAATGAGAGCAGATATAGAGGATCTTGGCTCTGCACTCCGTATAGATCAGCTTAAGGCTACCGCCGAGGAGCTTGACCAGAAGACCCTTGACCCCGATTTCTGGTCTAATCAGGAGGTATCCTCCACCGTCCTTCAGAAGCTTAAGCAGACCAAGGACACCATTGAGGATTACGAAACCCTCGCTTCCCGTCTTGAGGACGCTATCACCCTTGCGGAGATGGCTATCGAGGAAAACGAGGAGGGCTACGTCGAGGAGGTCGAAAGCGAGCTTTCCGAGATCGCAAGACTTGCCGAGGCAAAGAGAATAGAGATACTCCTTTCGGGAGAATACGATAAGAACAACGCCATCGTTTCCTTCCACCCCGGCGCAGGCGGTACCGAGGCTCAGGACTGGGCGCAGATGCTCTACCGCATGATTACCCGTTGGGCAGAGCGCAGAGGCTACAAATACAAGCTTCTTGACTGGCTTGACGGCGATGCCGCAGGTATCAAGAGCGCGACCATTATGGTAGAGGGCCTCAACGCATACGGCTACCTTAAGGCTGAAAACGGAGTTCACCGTCTCGTCCGCGTTTCCCCCTTCGACTCCGCGGGAAGAAGACAGACATCCTTTGCATCTATCGAGGTAATGCCCGAGTTTGATAATATCGACAAGGTCGAGATCCGTGAAGAGGACATCGAGGTCACCGCTCACCGCTCCAGCGGCGCAGGAGGACAGCACGTCAACAAGACCGACTCTGCTATAAGAATCCTTCACAAGCCCACAGGCATCGTGGTAGGCTGTCAGACCGAGCGTTCTCAGCTCCAGAACAAGGAGACCGCAATGAAGATGCTCAAGGCAAAGCTTATGGAGATCAAGCTCCGCGAGCGTCTTGACACCATTGAGGATATCAAGGGCAACAAGACCAATATCGAGTGGGGCTCACAGATATGCTCCTACGTATTCATGCCCTACACTCTGGCAAAGGATACCAGAACAGGCCACGAGGACGGAAATATTTCCGCAGTAATGGACGGAGAGATCGACGAGTTTATCAACGAATATCTCAAGATGAACGCAAAATAATGATCCATAAAATAACGCACTACGAAAGCCGTAGTGCGTTACTTTTTTGCTTGACATTAAGGCAAAAATATATTATAATTATACTGATATAATATTGTTTTTACGGAGGCTAATTATGCCCGAACTTTTATCCCCCGCAGGAAATTTTGAAAAGCTTAAAGCCGCTCTGCTCTACGGCGCAGATGCAGTGTATCTTGCCGGCAAGCACTTTGGAATGCGCTCTGCCGCTGACAACTTCACCGACGAGGAGCTCTACGACGCCGCAAGATACGTTCACGAGCGCGGCAAGAAAATATATCTCACCCTGAACACCATGCCCCACGGAAGCGAGTACCCCGCTCTTCGCAAATTCCTCACCGACATTTCGGGAGCAGGAATCGACGCGGTCATCGTTGCCGACCTTGGAGTTATGGCTATGGTGAAGCAGATAATGCCCGATATGGAGATCCACGTGTCCACGCAGGCAAGTATAGTAAGCCCCGAGGCGGCTCTCGCCTATGCGGCTATGGGAGCAAAAAGACTCGTTCTTGCACGTGAGCTGACACTCCCCGAAATAAAGGCCATCAAGGTGGCTCTGCCCGAGGGCATCGAGCTTGAAGCATTCGTTCACGGCTCTATGTGTGTGTCCTACAGTGGCAGATGTATGCTCTCCCACAGTCTCACCGGACGTGACGCTAACCGTGGAGCCTGCGCTCAGCCCTGCCGTTGGGGATATACCATAACCGAGGAGAAGCGCCCCGAGCAGCCCTATCCCATCGAGCAGAACGAGAACGGCACCTTTATAATGTCCTCCAAGGATATGTGCACCGTATCTATCATTCCTCAGCTTATCGAGGCAGGAATAGATTCCTTTAAGATAGAGGGCAGAATGAAGAGCGCATACTATACGGCAGTTGTGACCAACTCCTACCGTATGGCTATCGACGCTTACCTGAAGGATCCTGAGAATTACGTCTTTGACGAAAGAATAATGCGTGAGCTTGAGAGCGTTTCTCACAGAGAATACTGCACGGGCTTCTATCTTGACGATCCCATGACCGAGCCTCAGATGTCCACTATCAACGGCTATATAAGGGAAAAGGCATACTTTGCCACCGCCCTTGAGGCTGACGAGCTTCCTCTCCCCGAGGGACTTACCCTCACCAATGACAAGGGAACCCTTGCGCCCTTTATTCAGCGCAATAAGATAAAACTTGGCGACAGCGCCGAGATGATCTCTCCCAATTGCCTTGGCAGAGCCTTTGACGTCGCCGAGATGTACTCCGAGAACGGCGAGCCCATCGAGGCGGCTCCCCATCCCTCCCAAAAGTTCTTCATCCGCGTACCCTTTGAGGTCAAGGCGGGAGATATAATCCGCTCGGGAGAATAACATAAAATACCCCGCCATTTCATAAATTTAACTATAAATTTTGTGAGGTGGCGTATGTTTTGGGAATATATCAAGGCGCTGATATACGGCGTTATCGAGGGGATAACCGAATGGCTCCCCGTAAGCTCAACAGGACATTTGATACTCCTCGGGGGCTTCTTCGACTTTGATATAGGCGGCTCTGCAGAGCTTTCGGCAGAATTCTGCTCGATGCTCGACGTGGTAGTACAGCTTGGCGCAATTCTTGCGGTGCTATGCATATACGCCCGCCCGCTCATTCCCACAAAGCAAAACAAAAAAGCAGCTCTATCCCTTTGGAGCTCGCTGGTGCTATGCACCATTCCCGCCGCGCTGATAGGGCTCATCGCCGACGCTCTTTGCCAAAGATTTTTGGGAGCAGAGCTTGACTCTCTCCTCTTTGAGCCGAGAATAGTCGCGTCAGCCCTGATAATATACGGCATTTTGTTTATCCTTATCGAAAAGCTGACCGCAGAGGGAAACAAGGACGTGAATACAAAACACGCCCTTGCCATAGGGTTTTTTCAGGCACTCGCCATAGTTCCCGGCACCTCGCGCTCGGGGGCTACCATTCTTGGCGCAAGAGCGCTTGGAATACCTCGCGAAAGAGCGGCTCGATTTTCCTTCTACGCCGCAATTCCCGTAATTTCCGCCGCATCTCTCTTGAAGATATGCGACTTCGCGTCCTTTTTGAGAAGCACAGGCGAGAAGCTTCACGGAGAGGCTTGGATCATTCTCATCATAGCCTCGCTAGCAGCATTCTTCACCTCGCTTATCTCTATAAAAGCGCTTACCAACTTCGTAAAAAAGCACACCTTTATTCCCTTCGGAGTATACAGGATACTTCTGGGAATTCTGGTGCTATTACTCATAAAATAAGGAGTGATATCCCTTATGGAAAAGCTTAATATCCCCTACCCTATGATCGTAGAGGGCAAGTATGACCGTCTTCGTCTGCTTTGCGTATGCAACGGGCAGATAATCACCACCGACGGCTTCGGGATCTTCAAAAAAAGCGAAAAGCTTGCGCTTATCCGCAGCCTTTCGTCGAAAACACCTATAATATTACTCACTGACAGTGACGGAGCGGGCAAGCTTATCCGCTCACACGTCACCTCGGCAATACCCAAGGACAAGCTGATACAGCTCTACATTCCTAAGATCGAGGGAAAGGAAAAGCGCAAGGCGACCCCCTCTGCCGAAGGAACTCTTGGAGTTGAGGGAATGGAGACAGAGCTTCTCTACGAGCTTCTGCGCCCCTTTGAATCAAGCGAGGCTGTAAAAAGAGCGGCTGAAAATCCCCTTTCCAAGACCGACTTTTATATTGACGGACTGTCGGGCGGTGAGAACAGCGCGGCTCGTCGCGACGAGATAGCAAAGGCTCTCTCGCTCCCCTCGGGAATGAGTGCAAACGCCCTCCTCGGCGCTATGCGAATACTTATTACCTACGAAGAATATCTCGCCCTCGTTGGCAGAAGCAAGGAATAAAAAATGAACGCTGAATTTGAAAGAGAGGCTCTTCTCCTTGGAGAGGACGCCGTAAAAAAGCTTAATAACTCCTACGTTGCTCTCTTTGGAGTAGGCGGTGTGGGAAGCTATGCCGCAGAGGCTCTTGCACGCTCGGGAGTGGGCAAAATATTGCTGGTAGATAACGATACCGTATCGGTAAGCAATATAAACCGTCAGCTCTGCGCCCTCCACAGCACCATTGGCAGATACAAGGCCGAGGTGGTGGCAGAACGCCTCAGAGATATAAACCCCGATATTGAAGTAATAGTGCGAAAGGATTTTCTCCTTCCCGAAAACGCTCACACCTTTGATTTTTCGTCCTTTGATTATGTCATTGATGCCATAGACACCGTGTCGGGCAAGCTTGCAATAGCCGAGGGCTGTGTAACTGCGGGAACGCCTATGATAAGCTGTATGGGAACGGGAAACAAGCTCGACCCCACAGCCTTTCGAGTTACCGACATATCAAAGACAAACACCTGCCCCTTGGCAAGAGTGATGCGCCGTGAGCTTCGAGCAAGAGGCATCAATCACCTGCCCGTAGTCTATTCGATCGAGGAAGCAATCACTCCTAAGGAAAGAGTTACGGGAGAGAACGGCAAGGTGGTCCCCGCAAGCGTGGCGTTCGTGCCCTCGGTAGCGGGACTTATAGCCGCATCCGAGGCTGTAAAGCGCATTATCGGTAAGGAGGAGAAAAATGGCTAAGATCAAATGGAAGGGCGGCGCCCTCGTAGCGCCCGTTCCCCCTGCAATGGTTACCTGCGGCAACGATGCCGAGGGTAGCGCCAATATAATAACTATCGCTTGGACGGGAATAGTCAACACCGTCCCCCCCAAGACCTATATCTCGGTACGTCCCTCAAGACATTCCTATAATCTCATCAAGGAATCGGGAGAATTTGCTATCAACCTGACACCCGCATCCTTAGTTAAGAAGGCAGATTTCTGCGGAATATACACGGGCGCGAAGGTGGACAAGTTCGCAAAATGCGAGCTTACCAAGGAGGAGGCAAGTGAGATCTCCTGCCCTCTTATCGCAGAAAGCCCCCTCTCGCTTGAATGTAAGGTCACCGATATCATTCCTCTTGGCTCTCACCATATGTTCCTTGCTGACATCGTGGCGGTAGACGTTGAGGAGAGTCTTATGGACGCCAGCGGAAAGCTTCGTCTTGACAAGGCAGGACTTGCCGCTTTTGCTCACGGAGAGTATTTTTCTCTCGGCGCAAAGCTGGGTGATTTCGGTTTTTCTGTCAAAAAGAAGAAGAAAAAGCACAGCCCCGCGCAAAAGAAAAATCCCTCTAAGAGCTAAGCCTTCTGCAAAATTGTGCAAAATGCAGAATTTTACCTTTTTTCAAAAAAGGACTTGACAGACCCCAAAAAAGTTTTCCACAGGGGGTAAAATGATATTACCCCAAAAACACCCCTGATTTATATGGGTTTTCCACACTTCCCACAGAGTTTTCCACAGTTATCAGCGTTTTACCGCATTAAAGTTGTGAAAAAGCAGGAAAAATAGCCTTTGTGCAAATCGCCAATTTTGGAATTAAATACCAGCAGTTTTCGTCCCTTTTACGTCTTTATTTGCCATTTTTTGACAGGTTGCGACGCGGTTATTTCTATTCTTTTTAACGAAAATTCTTGTAAAATGACAGGGATGGTGGTATAATTATTACAGCATACACGCCCCTAAGGAGAGGTCTATAAGTGAAGTATATTATCAGCGCCGAGGAGAACGGCAAAAGCGTCAAGGAGATACTCCGAAGCGTCGGTCTTTCGGCGGCGCATATAAAGCACCTGAAATTTCTTGATGACGGCATAGTCCTTAACGGCTCAAGGGTCACGGTCCGCAAGACCGTAGCCGAGGGCGACCTGCTTGAGCTTGCAGTGGAGGATCGCGCAGACGGTGAGCGTCTTACACCCACCGAGCATCCTCTCGATATAATCTACGAGGACGAGGGAATAATAGTTCCGAGCAAGCCTCCCTTTATGCCCACGCATCCCTCTCATCTCCATCACGGCGATACACTTGCCGACGCTCTGGCGTTCAGATATATGTCACAGGGTCTGCCCTTTGTTTTCAGGCCGGTCAACCGACTTGACCGAAACACCAGCGGACTGACTATCGTAGCCAAGGACCGCATCAGCGCCTCAAGGCTTACCGCTTCAATGAGAGCCGGAAAAATAACAAAGCAATATATCGCCGTTCTTGACGGCGAGCTTCCCGAGGACGAGGGGGTTATAGAAACCTATATGAAGCGCACCGAGAAGAGTATAATCGTCAGACAGAACTGCTCTGCCGACGAGGGCGGCGACTACGCCCTGACCCGATACAAGACTCTGCTTCGTGCAAACGGGCACTCTCTGGTATTAGCTTCTCCCATTACAGGTCGCACCCATCAGCTCCGCGTGCATTTTGCGGGTCTGGGTTGCCCTATCGTAGGCGACGATATCTACGGAACTCCCCACGCGCTTATAGACAGACACGCGCTCCACGCTGTAAGTCTGCGCTTCCCACACCCAAAAAGCAACGAGGAAATATACCTCCGCGCACCTCTACCTGAGGATATGAGCGCCCTTGTCACCGCGCTTTTCGGTGAGAGCGCCTGCTCCATTTACGAGGCACAAATAAACTGAACCAAGGAAAACCGTATGAATTCTGATATCAATAGAAACGACGGCACAGTATATACAAAAAAGCCAAGGAGACTGCCCCTTATATGCAAGATACTCTACGGAATAGCCGCTGTCTGCGCGCTGTTCTACGTTATCTTTCTCTTTTCCCCTCAAACGGCTGATTTCTTTAACAAATACGTATCCCCCGCAGTCCGCGCCCCCTTGGCGTATCTGACGGGCTGGATACCCTTCTCTCTTGCGGAATATCTTCTTCTCTCGGTCCCCGTGATACTTATAGCGGGAACCTGCATCGGCTTCAAGTACTATGCCGACAGCTGGAGAGATCTGCTCATATTCTGCCTTATAGTCTGTTCTATCGGCGCTTACGTGTTCTCTGCCTTCACGCTTGGCTTCGTTCCAGCATACAGAGGCTCGCGCCTTGATGCGAAGATGGGACTTGATAAAAAAGAGGTAAGCGCAGAAGAGCTTTTCTACACCGCTTCTCTCCTTGCCAACAAGGTTTCAGAGGAAATAGATACAGTTACCTTTGAGAGTAGCGGCGCCTCTGTAATGCCATACAGCTACGCCGAAATGAACGACAAGCTTATGGCGGCTTACGAAAAGGCGTGTGAAAAATACGACTTTATTCAGCCTCTGCACAGCAATATCAAGAGAATAATGCTCAGCGAGCCTATGACCTACACCCACATCAGTGGTGTGTACACCTTCTTCACGGGCGAGGCTAATCTCAACACCAATTTCCCCGATTATTCCCTGCCCTTTACGGCGGCTCACGAGTTTGCACATCAAAGAGGAATCGCCCGTGAGGACGAGGCAAACTTCGTTGCCTTTCTCGTGTGCAGTGAATCTGACGACGCGTATATACGCTATTGCGCGTATCTGAATCTCTACGAGTACGTTTCAAACGCTCTCTACTCGGCAAACCGCGAATATTACTCCGAGGTGTATTACAGTCTGCCCACAGAGGCAAGAGGAGAAATGAGAGCCTACTCTAAATTCTTTGATAAATATAGGGACTCGGTGGCAAGCGACGTATCAGGCGCTGTCAACGATACCTTTCTCACTATAAACGGTACCGAGGGTACCAAAAGCTACGGAATGGTAGTGGATCTTGCCGTAGCCTATTATAAGACCGAAAATTAAGGTCACTTTTCGCCCCTTGGCGAATATAATGTAAGTATTCCACAAGCCTTGAAATTCTACGGGAGGTAGCTATGGAGAAGATCGTCATTCGCGGCGGCAATGCCCTGCGCGGAGAAGTTAATATCAGCGGAATGAAGAATTCCGCCCTGCCCGTTATATTCGGAACTATCGTCGCAAACGATATCTGCACAATAAAGAATCTCCCCGACGTCAGCGATATCGCTCTGGCGTTGGAAACACTCCAGACCATTGGCGCAGAGGTAAGATTTATAGATACTACCACCGCCATTATCGACACCCGAGGCGTCGAGATGAAGAGCCCTCCCCTTGAATACGTAAGTAAAATGAGAGGCTCCACCTATCTTATAGGCGCTATGCTCGGTCGCTTTGGCAAGGCACAGGTAGGTTATCCCGGTGGCTGCGACTTCGGTCTGCGACCCATAAATCAGCACATCAAGGGCTTCGAGCTCCTTGGCGCAAGGGTCACCTACGCCAGCAACGCTATGATAGACGCAGACGCTCCCGATGGGCTTCACGGTAACCTTGTGTACTTTGACATCGCATCGGTTGGCGCTACTATAAACGTAATGCTTGCGGCAGTATTTGCCGAGGGCACTACGATTATTGAAAACGCCGCAAGAGAGCCCCACATAGTGGACACCGCCTGCTTCCTTAACGCCTGCGGAGCGAAGATCAGCGGTGCAGGAACGAGCATGATAAGAATAAAGGGAGTGAAGTCACTCCACGGATGTACATACGAGCTGGCACCCGATATGATCGAGGCAGGAACCTATATGGTAGCTGCAGCAGCAACGGGCGGCAGAGTTTGTGTCAAGAACATCGTTCCAAAGCATATGGAATCGGTCATCGCAAAGCTTGGTGAAATGGGGATCCCCGTTGACATCGGCGACGACTATATAACCGTCCTCGGAACAAAGGAGTTCAGAGGAACCGAAATAAAGACCAACCCCTACCCCGGCTTCCCTACCGATATGCAGCCTCAGTTTGCGGCTCTCCTTGCGCTTTCGCGAGGTATCAGTAAGATATCCGAGGGAATATTCAGCAACCGCTTCAAGTATGCGGCGGAGCTTAACAAAATGGGCGCCAACATAGAGGTGCTTGACAGCACGGCGATAATCAACGGAGTTGAAGAGCTTCACGGAGCCGAGGTAAAGGCAACC
>JAZQVZ010000060.1:0-22346 GCA_045632105.1 Eubacteriales bacterium
ACCCTCGGTCTTTGCCTTGCCTATAAACGCCATAGCAACCTCCTTGACGTTGGAGATGCTTCCGGGGGAAGAGGAGATATTTTCTGAGTACATAGTTTGAACAGAGTCCGCGATAATAACGTCGGGCTTTATTTTTTTAGCCTCGGAGAGTATTTTTTCTATGTTTGTTTCAGTCAGAATGTAAAGATTTTTACCCGAAACGCGCAGACGTTGAGCGCGAAGCTTTATTTGACCGCCCGATTCCTCACCCGAAACGTAAAGAACCTTTTTTTCAGCTCCGAGAGTGTCGCATATCTGCAGCAAAAGCGTGGATTTTCCTATTCCGGGCTCACCTGAAATAAGAACGGCAGAGCCTGCAACCAATCCTCCTCCAAGTACTCGGTCAAGCTCAGAAAGTCCCGTAGCACTTCTTATGTAAGCAGGAGCCTCAAGGTCGCAAAATGCTTCGGCGTGACTGTCGCCCGAATATACCACCGACGTGCGCTTGGGGGCAACAGATGCGGGAGCGGTCTCCTCAACGTCCTCAACGAAGGTGTTCCAAGCATTACATTTAGGACATTTTCCAAGCCATTTTGGGCTTACGTATTCGCAATTTGAGCATATATAAACGGTTTTAAGTCCTTTCATAGACACCTCCGCAGATTTACTGTAATAATTATACAACAAAATCGCAGAAAAATCAAGCGAAGAAATTTAATCGTTTAAAAATCTCTCAATACTATTTGCTATCACTGCGCAGAGGGTATTTTGGTATTCATCAGAGCAGAGAAGAGCGCACTCCTCGCTGTTAGATAGAAAGCCACATTCGAGAAGCACTGAGGGACAGGTGAGATTATCTAAAAGATAGATGCTTCCTGCGGACATTTTAGCTTTTCGGTTATTGTCAGGCTGGAGATGCTCCTTGATATCCTCCTCGACCGTCTTGGCAAGGATTAACGAAGCTTCGTTATTTTGAGAATAATAGGTTTGAAATCCGCTGTATTTTTCTTGAGGAAAGGCATTTTGGTGAATGCTGACGAATATGACGTTTTCATAGGAGTTGGTTATCTTAAGTCTTGCCAGCATATCCAGATGCTTTTTACGTCCCTCGTAATCCTCATTCCTGTCGTACAGCAATATATCTGTATCCCGAGTGAGAACGCTTTTTATCCCCATGCTGAAGAGAAAGGTCTGGAGCTTTTTTGCTATCTGAAGATTTATATCCTTTTCGTAGCATCCGTTTATTCCAACAGCGCCTCCGTCCTCGCCACCGTGACCTGCATCAATAACGACTACAAAATCTTCGCTCTTTTTCATAGTCAGAGAAGCGTCCTTCTTATGTATCTCCGAGGATATAAGGACGAATAATATTGCTAAAATAACGAACAGTAAGAAAAAGATGGTGTAATAAAGCAAAAAAAGGGAATTATTGGCTCTTTTTTTCATTTTTTCTCCCCTAGTATAAACAAAAATGCCATAATGGACGTGATAAAATATAGGTTATTTAAAAAATATAAAATTGGTAACTTTTTAATGTCAAAAAACCTTGACAAGCTTCGACAGATTTGATATAATATCTTCTAACAAAGTTGCAAATTTGGAGGGCTATATGGATTACAATTCTAAATTCCTTAAGGAAGGTCTTACCTTTGACGACGTGCTTCTCATTCCCGCAAAGAGTGACGTTCTTCCTGCTGACGTTTCGCTTAAGACTCGTCTGACCAACAAGATAACGCTTAACATTCCCGTGCTCAGCTCGGCGATGGATACCGTTACCGAGGCTAACCTCGCTATCGCTATTGCTCGTGAGGGCGGCGCAGGTACAATTCACAAGAATATGAGCATTGATGCTCAGGTTGATAACGTTGACAGAGTTAAGAGAAGTGAGAACGGCGTTATTTCCAACCCCATATTCCTTGGTCCTGATAACTACGTGTATGAGGCTGAAAATCTTATGCGCAAGTTCAGAATCTCGGGCGTTCCGATTTGTGATGAAAACAAGCGTGTAGTAGGTATTATCACTAACCGTGATATGCGCTTCCTCGTTGATTACAACATGAAGATCTCTGAGGTTATGACTAAGGAAAATCTCGTTACCGCACCCTCCGGAACTACTCTTGCACAGGCTCAGGAGATCCTCCGCAGCCGCAAGATCGAAAAGCTTCCTCTGGTTGACGAGAACAACGTTCTTACAGGTCTTATCACTATCAAAGATATAGAGAAGGCATCTAAGTACCCCAACTCCGCAAAGGACGAGCGCGGCAGACTTATCTGTGGCGCGGCTATCGGTGCTACCAAGGATTGTCTTGACAGAGCAAAGGCTCTTCTCGATGCAGGTGCTGACTATCTCGTTCTTGACTCGGCTCACGGACACTCTCAGAATATCATCAACAAGGTATTCGAGGTTAAGAGCGCATTCCCTGAGGCACAGATCATCGCAGGTAACATTGCTACCGGCGCAGCTGCTCTTGAGCTTATCAAGGCAGGGGCTGACGCTATCAAGGTAGGTATCGGTCCCGGATCTATTTGTACAACTCGTATAGTTGCAGGTATCGGTGTTCCCCAGATAACAGCTATTTGCGATGCTGCTGAGGTTGCTGACAAGTATAACATTCCCGTTATCGCTGACGGCGGTCTTAAGTACAGCGGAGATATCGTAAAGGCTATTGCAGCAGGCGCATCCACCGTTATGATCGGATCTATGTTTGCAGGATGTGAGGAAAGCCCCGGAGCAGAGGAGCTTTACCAGGGTAGACGCTTCAAGGTTTACCGTGGAATGGGATCCATCGCTGCTATGGAGCAGGGCTCCAAGGACAGATACTTCCAGGAGAGCAACAAGAAGCTCGTTCCCGAGGGAGTTGAAGGACGTGTTCCTTTCAAGGGTCCTCTTTGCGACACTATCTACCAGCTTATGGGCGGTCTTAAGGCAGGTATGGGTTACTGTGGAGCTCCTACCATTGAGGATCTCCGTATCAACGGACAGTTCGTTCGTATCACCGGTGCAGGTCTTCGTGAGTCTCACCCTCACGATATCAACATCACCAAGGAAGCTCCCAACTATTCTTCTTTGGGCTAATGATAATTCAAAGGCAGTTGCGAAAGCGACTGCCTTTATTTTTTATAAAAGTATGTACAAAATCGGGGTTTTATGATATAATTACTATGTATATGTGTAATTTGGTGAATTTTGCCTTTTAAGAGGAGACATAAGCCCTTATGAGCATTTTTTGGTACGTTTTATCGGCGGTTTTATTGCTTTTTGCACTGTTGATCTTTCCACGAAAAAAGCAGACTAAGAAATTTGGAATAACGCTTCTCGCTCTTGCTTTGTTGCTTGAGATATTTGTTTTCAATTTTCATTCCTTCCACCTTGTTGGAGGAGACTATAAGGAAACAAAGCTTGACCTTAACAGCGCACAGGTAGTGGGGTTTGATAAAGACGGAGAAGGACTAACCTCAAACGCCGATCTTACTCAAACTATCTTGGAATTCAAGGGCGTAGGTAAGAAGATAGGAACGGTTAAGATAGACGTTGAGTATACCACCGACGGTGAAAGCCTTGATCTTTTGATAGATGCCTCCGATGAAACCAATTCGGCGAGCTATCGCACAGGCGTGGCTTCGGCAACGTTTATTCGCGGAGATGACAGAAGCGAGTGTGTGATCCTTGATCTTTCGGGTGAGGTAAGCAACCTTCGTTTGAGATTTTCAAGCGACAAGGGACAGGGATTTAAGATAAATTCTATCACCATTAACGCCCCCAAGGCTATGGAGCTTTCCGCTATACGCCTTTTGGCGATAGTTGGTTTTGCCTTTGCACTTTACGCTCTTCTTTGCTTTCCGTCAATGCGCATGGGATATGAGAGTGAGAAGAAGCTTTTTGGACGTTGTGCGGCTGTAATGACCTTTGGGTTTGTGGCAGTAGCGGTGGCGCTTACCGTTCTATATAATATGGATAACTACGGCAGAGCTTTTTCTGGCTTTGCACAAACGAGCGGAAATCAGATCACAAAGGAACTTGTGGATGCCTTCAAGGCGGGACAGGTGCATTTGCTTGATGCTCCCTCAAAGGAGCTTTTAGCTCTTGAAAATCCATATGATTGGAGTTTGAGAGATCAGGTGGGTGTGTCCTATAAATGGGACCATTTGCTCTTTGACGGTAAATATTACTCGTATTATGGTATAGCTCCTGTGCTTTTGCTTTTTCTGCCCTATAATCTTATTACGGGCTATTATTTTCCTACTCCCGAGGCGGTGCTTGTATTCGGGGCAATAGGAATAGTTTTCCTCAGCTTGTTGCTTGTTGAGATAATCAAGAGATTCTTTAAAAAGCTTCCCATAGGAATTGCGATATGCTCTCTGGCCATACTTCAGCTTTGCTCGGGTATAATGTATTGCTTCTGCTCACCTCTGTTTTATGAGATAGCGCAGGCATCGGGCTTTATGTTTACTATGATGGGCGCATATTTTCTTGTGCGCTCGGGTGTTGTTGGTGAGGGAAGAATAAGCAGAGTATCGCTGATTGCTTCTGCTACCTGTCTTTCCTTGGCGGTTCTTTGCAGACCTACTCTTGCACTTTACTGTGTAGCGGCTTTGGTGTTTATAGGATTTGGATTTTTCAAAAATCTCAAGCAGACAAAGGATGACGGGCAGAAGGTTGTTGCTTCGTCGGTAGGATATCTTGCTTGCGCGCTTACCGCATTTGCAGTTATCGGTGGAATACAGATGGCGTATAACTATGTGCGTTTTGGTTCTATTCTTGACTTTGGCATACAGTACTCACTGACTATAAACGATTTTACAAGAGCTCAATATCATACGGATTTTGCTATGGTCGGTTTTTGGAATTATCTTTTCGCATTCCCACAGGTAAAATTTGAGTTTCCGTTTGTGTTCTCAAATTTCTCCGATCTTGACGTAAACGGATATTATTTTATTGCAAACCGAAATGCTGTTGGTTTGTTTTGGAGAGCGCTTCCTATGTTTGGATATGTAGGAGCGGTTACGGCTTACCGTAAGATAGAAAAGAAAAAACGCCTTCCTGCGTTGCTTGTTATACTTTCCGCTTGTGTGATAGCGCCGCTTATCATAATATTCTCTATATGGGAGAGCGGCTATGGAGTAAGATATTCCGCAGACTTTGCAGTAGAGCTTATCCTTGGAGGAATGATGATAATATATTTCCTTTGCCTTACGCGTAAGAGGGATAGAAGCACGGTAATGTCTTTTGCTCACGTATTTTTTGTCATAAGCGCACTTGTGGCGCTTGTGGTTAATTTTGCGATGATATACGATTATATGAGTAAAGACGGACAGTTGACTAACGCCTTTTTGGATTTTGAGAGGATTTTTGAGTTTTGGAGATAGATATTATGACGTTGTATCTTGTAATTCCTTGTTATAATGAGCAAGAGGTGCTTCGAGAGACCGCAAAGAGAGTGAGAGAGAAGCTTCAGGCTCTTATTGATAACCAAAAAATATCCGGTAAAAGCAGGATATGCTTCGTTGACGACGGCTCAAAGGATAATACTTGGAGCATAATAGACGAGCTGTGCAACGAGAACGAGATGTTTTCCGGCATAAAGCTTTCGAGAAACAAGGGACATCAAAATGCCTTGCTGGCGGGACTTATGAGCGTTAAGGATAAATGCGACGTCGCAATAAGTCTTGACGCCGATCTTCAGGATGATATAAACGCCATCGACGCTATGCTTGAAAAATACAGCGAGGGATGCGACGTGGTATATGGTGTCCGCTCCTCGCGAAAGAGCGACAAATGCTTTAAGAGAACGTCGGCTCGCTTATTTTACAGAGTGATGCGTTGGATGAGAGTTGAGCTGGTTTATGATCACGCTGATTACCGTCTTATGAGTAGAAAGGTTCTTTGCGCATTGTCCGAGTTTGGTGAGGTAAATCTTTTTCTTCGCGGACTTGTACCGCTTGTTGGATACAAGAGTGATATCGTTGAATACGAGCGCAAGCCGAGATTTGCAGGAAAGACCAAGTATCCGCTTAGAAAAATGTTTTCCTTTGCTTTTGAGGGAATTACCTCTATGTCGATACGCCCCATAAGAATAATAAGCGTTTTGGGACTGTTGATATTTTTATCAAGCATAGGAATGCTTTCATATTTCCTTGTGCGCCACTTTACAGGAAACACGGTTGAGGGCTGGACCTCTATTGCGGTATCGGTATGGGCGATAGGTGGGCTCCAGCTTTTGTCCTTGGGCGTTATCGGAGAATATATTGGCAAGATATATCTTGAAACTAAGCACAGACCAAAGTATATAATTGAACAGCTTAAAAATATAGATTGAGGGTAAGAAAATGGAAAAGAAGTACAATAATAAGGGTTCACAGAAGAACAGACATAACGACAGAAGAGGGGATTTCAACCAAAGACGTGAGGTTGAGGAAATGCCCGAGGGCCTTGTTATAGGCAGAAATGCAGTAAGAGAGCTGCTTCGTTCGGGTAGAACGGTGGATAAGCTTCTGGTACAGAGAGGTGAGCGCGAGGGTTCTATCGTGGTGCTCGTAGCTGAGGCTGTGGAAAGGAAGATTCCCGTTATCGAAACAGATAGAGTAAAGCTTGATAAGATGACAAACTACTCGGTTCACCAGGGTGTCGTGGCTATGGCGGCTGAAAAGGAATATTGCACAGTTGATGATATTCTCGCTATCGCTGAGGAGCGCGGAGAGAAGCCCTTTATCGTTATTGCTGACGGAATAACCGACCCTCATAACCTTGGAGCGGTAATTCGTTGCGCCGAAGGAGTGGGAGCTCACGGACTTATAATTCCCAAGCGTAGAGCGGTTGGTCTTACTCCCGCTGTAAGCAAGGCTTCCTGCGGAGCTATCGAGCATCTTGCGGTGGCAAAGGTTACGAATATTGCAGCAACCGTTGAGGAGCTTAAGGAAAAGGGAATATGGGTATTCTCCGCCGAAGCAGGTGGATCTGCATATTATGATACCGATTTTAAATGTCCTTGCGCCATAGTTATGGGAAGCGAAGGCGAGGGAGTTTCCAAGATAGTTAAGGATAGGTCCGATTACATTGTGTCTATTCCTATGTATGGGAAGGTAAATTCCTTTAACGTTTCCACCGCAGCGGCTGTAATTCTTGCCGAGGTGTCAAAGCAGCACAGAAGCTGATAAGCTATCTTACAAAGGAGGTGCGGTATGTCTAAAACACAGGATATGCCACAGCAGGAGAATATATCTGAAGTGCGAGAGCGAATATTGCGCTACGGAGAGAACGAAGAAGCGCCGATAGATCTTCAAAACGATGCTCCTGAATATATGAGTGATGATGAAATAAGAGAAAAATTGCATATGCAGTTTGGCGCAGAGTTTGAGTTTTCAGCTCCTAAGAGTAATGATGCTTATCACTTAGACGAGGATTTTCTTGCTGAGGCAAGTGTTGAGGAAATTCCGGAGGAAGTGCCTGAAGAAGAGATACTTGTACCGGAAGAGATCGTTCCTGATATTAAGGAGCCTGAGGAAATTTCTGCCGACGAGTTCTTTGATGACCTTGATGAAGAAGACGATCTTACGTTTGACGAGATACTTGAAGATATCGAGGCGGTTGATATTCCAGAAGAAGATAATGTATTGAGCGATCTCGAAGATGATATAGGTGACGATATTACCTTCGAAGAGCTTGAGGATGATGCCGAGGACGACGGAATAGTTCTCACGAAGCTTGAACTCGATGATGTTATTTCTGTGGAGGGATTGCTTTCTGAATCTATAGAGGACGATGAGGAAGATATAGAGTATATACGTTTTGAGGAAGATGTGCTGCGTGAAGACGAGCTTATCGAGGAGCTGTCGGCAGACGTCGAGGAGTACGTTGAGCCTGTACCTAAGCAAAAGTGGGAGGGGCCTAAGATACCTGTTTCGCTCTTTGCTGAGCAGAAGGTAGATATTCCTGCCGTGTCTAAGATAGTGGAAGAGCCTGAAGAGGAGATCATTGATAGTGAGCCGGAAAAAGAGGAGACTTCACAGGAGATCGTTGACCTTGAAAGCCCCGAAATATCTCTGCTTATGCAACTTGGCTGTGACGAAGAGGTGCTTGACAGATGCTCTAAGGAGACCGTACAAAAGATTACGGGCATTGATACACTGACAAGTGCTCCTGCCACCGAAAAAATCCTCAAGATCGACGATTCTGCAAAGCAGAAAATTTGTTCTCGCCATGAATCTTACAAAAGAACCTGCGGCGCTCTGTTAATAAAGCTTGCGCTTGGTGCGCTTGTTGCTCTCGCATTGCTTATTTATGAGGGACTTCCCGAGATATTCGGTGTTGAGATATTGAACAGAGAGGAATATTTTATTTCCTACGCTTTGCTTGGATTACAGGCGGCAGTGCTTTGTGGCGTTGTAGCCTATGCCCGTATTTGGGAGGGAATGAAGAAGCTCTTTACCAGCTCGCCTAACGTATATTCGCTAGTTGGTATTATTGCAGTTGTTACTTTAATATATGACGTAGCAATTATTTTTGCAGAGTCTGCAATTCCCAAAACCTATCATTTCTTGTTTGCATTTTCGGTTTTGATAGCTATGGCTTCGGAATATGTAAGCGTTATTTCAGAGAGAAGATGCTTTGAATTCTATTTTTCGAATATTCTTTTTGAGGATAAGGATAACGCAGGGAAGCATTTCACACTTCGCAGAAGCATAGGAATCAGATCCTCTGCGGAGAAGATGTACGAAGGCGGACTTGACGCCGATAAAAACGTATTCTATCCTGCCGATGCAGATAATGCGCTTGAATTTTTTAACGCTTCAAGGGCAAAGCCCAAGAACGATGGGATCTCTATGGTGCTGTTGGTGCCCGTAATTGCTTTTTCACTTATTTGCGGGATACTTTCTATGGTTCTTTTAGAAGAGATCTGGACGGGGCTGGCTGCGGTTATCGTTTCGCTGTTTATGTGTTTACCCTTCGTTTGGGCGGCTGCAAGGCTGATACCCTTTGAAAGAGTAAGCGCAAGCAGTATGGCGGATAAATATGCATTTGCAGGTGAGGGCAGTGCCGATTATTATGCAGATTGTGACGTTGCTATTTTCAGCGATATGCATCTGTTCTCAAGATGCTCGGCGTCGGCTGTGAATCTTATGCTATACGATGCCACTTCGAAGGACGTTCTTTTGGGCTGTCTTAATGCGGTATATTCTAAGATAGGTGGTCCTATGGAGCAGACCTTTAAAGCTGCTCAGAGCTCGAGATTTGAGGACTGCAATATTATCAGAATAGCAAAAAGCGGTGTAGAGGCAATTGTCGGTAACAGTTATTCAGTTCTCTTGGGTACCGAGGCATTTATGCAGCGATACGGTATAAGCTTCCCAAAGGTAACGCTGAAGGATCAGGATGATGAAATATTCACCCTCTGTGTTTCGATAAATGGACGCGTAAGCGCAAGAATAGCAGTAAGATATACCGTTAATGAGGTTTTTGAAATGCTGGTAAGCAGGCTTGCCGAGGATGGAATACAGTGCGCAATAGAAACCTTTGACCCTATGATAAACGCACAAACTTTGATGAGGATCAGAGCAGGGGCAGAGGTGCCTGTAAACATAGTCCACCTTGACGTAAAGGACTTCACAACAAGACAGGATGGGGATGGCGATAAGATAATCTATAACACCTCAGGCGAGCAGGCAGGGGTTATGGCAGACGGATCGCGATTCAATCTTGCGGTAGCACTTTGCACTGCAAAGCAGCTTCGTAGACTTCGCAAATATATCGATCTTACTTCAATAGGGATTTCTGCTCTTGGTGCAGTTATTACTCTTTTGGCGGTAGCTCTTGGGGCGATCGATGGCTTCTCTCAATTCCTTGTGTTGCTTTACTGGCTGTTGGCGGCGACAGGATTTGTGGTAATGACATTTAAATTCTTACCTGCAAAGGATAGATTTTTGCTCGAGCATTATAAGCAAGAGCAGAATGAAAAACAATTGAAAAAGGTTAATAACGAGAAATGAACAAGAACATAAGCAGTATACTTAAAGCCGTATCCAAGCCCGGAAGATATTCGGGCGGTGAGTACGGACAGATAATAAAGGACAAGGAAAAGGTTAAGGCAAGATTTGCTTTTTGTTTTCCCGATACTTACGAGATAGGAATGTCTAACCTCGGAATGCGTATTTTGTACGGCGTTCTCAACAAAGAAGAGGACGTATGGTGTGAGCGCGTATACGACCCGTGGATAGATATGCAGGACAAAATGAAGGAGCACGGTATTCCGCTGACCGCTTGCGAGAGTGGAGATCCGCTTACAGAGTTTGATATGCTTGGCTTTACTCTCCAGTATGAGATGAGCTATACCAACGTGCTTAATATGCTTGATCTTGCAGGTATTCCTCTTCGCTCGAATCAGAGAGATGACACTATGCCTATTATCATAGGTGGTGGTCCCTGTGCATACAACCCCGAGCCTGTGGCTGATTTCTTCGACCTTTTCAATATTGGAGAAGGCGAGGAGATGCTTCCCGAGCTCTGCCGTCTTTACATCAAGATGAAGGACGAGGGCAGATATACTAAGGAGGCGTATCTGCACGAGGCGGCAAGAACTATCGAGGGTATCTACGTTCCCTCTCTTTACGAGGTAAGCTACAACGAGGACGGAACTATAAAGGCATACAAGCCTAAATATGACGATATTCCCACCACCGTTCGTAAGCGCATTATGACCGATATGGATAAGTCGTATTTCCCTGATAAGGTAGTAATGCCTTATATCGAAACTGTTCACGACAGAGTAATGCTTGAAGTATTCAGAGGCTGCATCCGCGGATGCAGATTCTGTCAAGCAGGAATTATATACCGTCCTGTAAGAGAGAAATCTCCCGAGGTTCTTAATCAGCAGGCAAAGTGCTTGTTTGAAGCAACGGGATATGACGAGATATCTCTTACCTCACTTTCCATAAGCGATTATACACATCTTCCCGAGCTTACCGATATGCTTCTTGAATGGACAGACGAGAATATGGTAAGCCTCTCGCTTCCTTCCTTGCGTGTGGATAGCTTCACCAAGGAGCTTATGGATAAGATAGCAACCGTTCGTTCCTCGTCGCTGACCTTTGCTCCCGAGGCGGGTACTCAGAGATTGCGCGACGTTATCAATAAGAACGTGCGCGAGGATGATCTGCTCCGCGCAGTAAACGTAGCCTTTGAGGCAGGAAAGAACACGGTAAAGCTTTACTTTATGCAGGGACTTCCTACCGAGAGATTTGAGGATCTTGAGGGAATTGCAACCCTTGCTTCTCACGTTATAGATGCTTACTATAAGTGTCCTAATAGAAACAAGGCGAAGAAGCCTCAGGTTACCATAAGCGTTTCTTGTTTTATCCCCAAGCCCTTTACTCCTTTCCAGTGGGAGGCGCAGGATACTATGGAAATGCTTGCAGAAAAACAGGAATATCTCGGCTCTAAGATAACCGACAGAAAGATAAGATATACTCACCACGATGCCAAGGTCAGCCGTATAGAGGCTGTGCTTGCCCGTGGAGATAGAAGGCTTAGCGACGCTCTTGAGCTTGCTTGTAAGGAAGGATTTAACTTCGATGCTTGGGATGAGTGCTTTGACTACGATAAGTGGATCTCAGTGCTCGAGAGAACCGGGGCTGATGCGGCGTTCTACGCTAACAGAGCCTTCGGCCTTGATGAGGTGCTTCCTTGGGATATCATCGACTGTGGCGTAAGCAAGGAATTCCTCAGAAGAGAAAGAGATAAGGCGTATGCCGAAAATACCACGCCCAACTGTCGCGAGAAATGCAGCGGTTGTGGAGCGAATAAGCTTGGAGGTGAAAGAACGTGCTGTCCCAAAGCCAAAATGGAAAACTGATAGAAAAAAAGCGCGTTGCAGCGCTTCCTGAGCTGGTACCCCCCAGAGGTATAAGACTTAAGTTTATAAAGGTGGGCACTTTGCAGTATATATCTCACCTTGATCTTCAGAGAACCTTTACAAGAATCATAAACAGAGCCTGCCTGCCCGTTTGGTACACAAAGGGCTTTAATCCTCATATCAAGATGGTATTTTCAACCCCTCTCAGTGTTGGAAGTCAGAGTGTTTGCGAATATCTTGATATAAGAATTGACAGGGAAATGTCCTGTGGGGAGATCATGGAGCGTCTTAATGCTGAGATGACCGACGAGTTCCACATCATTGACGCTTACGTTCCCAGCAGTGATTTTTCTGACATAAAGTGGGCAACCTACAAGATAAGCATTACCACAAACGGAGCAGACGAAGCTCTTGCAGACGCAGTGGTCAATACGCTTACCACATCTCCCTTGAATATGATAAAGAAGACCAAGGCTGGAGAGAAGGAGATCGATATTATTCCCCTTATTTATTCGGTAAGTGCTGAATATAATAAAGAAACCGGAGCTATTGATATCGAAACTACGGTCAGCGCTTCTTCTACCGAGTATCTCAATCCCGAGATGCTTATAAGCGGACTTAAGACCAAGCTTGGAATACTGTCAAGTGATCCTACAAAGGAATATTACAGTGTAATGAGAACCGAGCTTTTGAAGGAAGATATGACCAGATTTTCATAAAATAAAGCGAGCATAGGAGGAAGGATAATGGATGTTTCAATAGATCTGCATCTGCACCTTGATGGCTCGCTTTCTCTTTCTTGTGTAAAGCGTTTGGCCGAAATGCAGGGAATTGCTCTGCCTGGTGACAGTGAGCTTAAAAATATGCTTACAGTAAACGAGGGATGCAGAAGTCTCGGGGAATATCTCACTAAATTTGATTTTCCTTTGTCGCTTTTGCAGACCGAAGAGGCTATAAGTGAAGCTACCTATCAGCTTTGTCGCGAACTTTTGGCAGAAGGAACAATATATGCGGAGATTCGCTTTGCGCCTCAGCTTCACCTTGCACAAGGGCTTACTCAGGATAGGGTGGTAAAGGCAGCAACGGAAGGCTTTGAACGCTCGGAGCTTTTGGGTGGACTTATTCTTTGCTGCATGAGGGGTGAAGAGAATTATTCTGCTAATCTTGAAACTGTGAAGGTGGCTCAAAAATATTTGGGCAAGGGAGTGCTTGCTCTTGATCTTGCAGGAAATGAGGCAGGATATGCCAACGGGGATTTTAGCAATATTTTTGCCTTGGCAAAGGATAAGGGCATACCCTATACCATTCACGCCGGCGAGGCTGACGGAGCGGACAGCGTTCTTACAGCCCTTCAGATGGGCGCTTGGCGAATTGGTCACGGAGTTCGTTCGGTAGAGGATAAAAGCGTTCTTTTTCAACTTGCAGAGTTAAAAACACCGCTGGAGATTTGTCCTACAAGTAATCTTAATACGGCTATTTACTCGGATATATCCGAGTATCCCTTGAGAAAGCTTTTGGATGCAGATGTGGTTGTTACTATAAATAGTGATAACCGAAGTGTTTCAAATACCACCGCAAAAAGGGAAATGGCGCTTTTAAAAAGCACATTTGATTTGACCGAAGAAGAGGAAAAAACTTTGATTTTAAACTCGGTGTATTCCGCATTTTGCGATGAGAATACTAAAAATAAGTTGCTTGAAATGATTAAATAACAAAAGCGCACGGCATATGGCCGTGCGCTTTTTCTTTAGCACTGTTTCATGAGTCTTATATAGAATTCAACCGCGCTGTTTGCAGTCTCAATGCGAATGCTTTCGTCATTTCCGTGTATGGTAGCACGCTCCTCGGCGGTAAGATCCATAGCAGAGAAGCGGAATACCCTATCGGATATGCGACCGTAATGTCTGGAATCAGAGCACTGAACCATAAGATAGGGAGCAACTATGCAACCCTTCCAGGTGGAAGCCACAGCACTTGCTACCTTGTTCCAACCCTCGCAATCTGTTGTTGAGATTCGGCTGGGGTTCATTCCGTGAATGATAGATACCTCTACCTTTTCGTTGTCAACCGTTTTCTTGATATATTCAAGGGCCGAGTCCATAGTGTCATAGGGATTGAGGCGGATGTTAGATACAAGCGTTGCCTCAGGAGGAATAACGTTTGAGGCTGATGAGCCCTGCATTTGTGTAAATGCAACTGTGGTTCTCATAAGCGCGTTAAGCTCTCCGCCACTCTTTTTGCATATCATATCCAACACAGGAAGAAAGATCTTAATATTTGCAAAGATGATTTTGAACGCAAAGTTGGAATGGCGTCCAAGCGTATCAAACATCTCGGCGACGGGAGGAGTAAGATGTGCCTTAAAGGGGTTATCCACCATCTTAACACAGGCTCTTGAAAGAGTATCGACGGGAGTCTTGGGCTTAGGCGCAGATGCGTGACCTCCACCCGATTTTACAGTGTATTTAACGTCCATCATACCCTTTTCCGCAACGCCTATAAGGCCGCATGGCTGATTTACACCCGGGAATACGTTTTCAACTACGGCACCACCCTCGTCTACAACAAAGGCAGGTTCTATATTGTTTTGCTCAAAGTAGTCAACAATATTTTTAGCGCCGTTTCCGTTTACCTCTTCACCGCCTGAGAAGGCAAAGTAGAGGTCATTTTCGGGAACGAAGCCCTGAGCAATAAGATGATCTGCCGCAAATAAAACGCCGTTAAATGTGACCTTGGTATCAAGAGTTCCGCGGCCCCATATTCTTCCGTCCTTTATGATAGCCTCAAACGCGGGCACGCTCCATGCGTCCTCGTTGACGGGAACTACGTCATAGTGAGCCATCATTACGGCGGGAGCACCGCTGTTTTTGCCCTTCCAGTGATAGAGAAGCGCGCGGTCGGGAAGCTGTTTGAACTCACATACCTTGTATACGTTAGGGTAGAGAGCGGGCAGCTTGGATATAAGCTTTTCGAATTCCGCATTATCCTCAAGAGAGCTATCTCTATAAGAAACGGTCTTGCATTTTACAAGCTCACAAAGGTTCTCAATTGCCTTGTCGGAATCAAAGCTTTCGTCGTCGGTCAGTATCACGGGCTGTGCCTTAGGCTTGAACGCCACTGCGCGAAGAAGAATGACACCTATGAATACGATTAACGCTGCAGGAATAATAAGAAGCCACCACATATCAGAGAACTCCCTTCTTATAAAGAATTCTTGCGACTATTACAGTAAATACAACTCCTACTGGAACCATAATTCCAACTGTACCTGCATTAAGAGCAGGAACGAAGATAAAGAGGGCAAGCATAAGAATAATAGGAGCGATAGAAAGCTTAAGATTCTTGGATATAAATACTACCGCAAGACCGCCAAATAGCGCGGGAAGTATCATATCGAACGCAGGGGTGAGCACGGGTGCCTCAAGAATAGGAGTAAGAGGCACGATGCAGATTACACCAACAATGATTATCAGTGTAGTAACTATGCTGGATACGGCGATAGATATTGTGGATATGACCTCGCCCTCCTCACTGTTAGCCTTAACGCCTGCACGCTCCATTGCGTCAATAGCACAGGGAAGCTTAAGATTGGATATATTACCGGTAACGAATGACAAATAAGTGCCGCCTGCGCCAAGCATAGGAACATATGTGAAGATTTCTATTATTCCAACCGCCCAATACATAGGAGCGGTTGCGAGTACACCCTTAAGAAGTACCTCGAAGTTCGGTGAGGTGTTGAATATGATCATAAGCATAACAGGGAAAGCCAAAAGAACAGCGCCTACTATTATGCCCCAAATACGCCCATCGCGGTGGACTGAATCCATATAAGAAAGATTTTTCTTTTTCATATCAGTTACCTCCAAGAAGCATAGTAAAGGGAATTGCCGATGCCATACCTGCTACAAGGCTCAAGGGGAGCGCATAGTCGGTAAGCCATTTGATTTTGGATTTTGTTGCGATAATTCCGCATATTGCCATTACTACAGCAGAGGTGAGCATTACAAACACAGGAATAAGTCCTGAAAGGTCACCTGTAACTACTGCTCCAACGTCACAGAATACGTAACCGAGGAATGCAGATATCATACCAAGGAACATAGCATTGTTGAATATCTCGCCCCATTTTTTGTCCTTCATACCTATCTTTGTAACTCCACTTTGGACCTTTTTGGTAACAAAGGGAACAAACACAAGACCAGCAGCGATGCCAACCGTCATTACCCAAGCAATAGTAACGAAAATAGAAGGGTCGGTTATTGCCGCACCTGCGCTCAATCCTGCGGCTTCAAGGGCGTTTCCTGCGGCTACGGTCTCGTATGTTATCGATCCGATAACAGACAGTCTAAGCCAAGGCAGGGGAAGACCAAGGCTCTTGGAAAGAGCCACCACGCCAATCAATACCGAAATAGCGGGAGCTATAGTAAATATGGCTGAGGAAGAGATAGTCTTTTTGATGGTTTGAGAACTTATACCCAATACCTTTGCGCGCTTGATTGCTTTGACCAGAAAGTATATAGACTGGGCAAGAACAAGGGCGATTATCGCTCCAACGATAACGAAAAGGATGGGGTGGTTTGAATAAAATTCCATTTTTATTCTGCCTCCTTTATATTTTTATCGATTTTTGAGAACCATTTAAATGTCAGGGGCCAAATAGCTCCACCGACCAATACCATAAGAAAATATCTCACGGCACGAGCTATAAGGTGTCCACCAAAGATTGCGTCGATAGGAGATCTCAACAATTCCTTTACCGCAAGGACAAGTGCTATTCCTCCAACGATCTTTATGATCTGCGCCCACCAAACGGCTTTTGTAGGGAAGCTTATGTACTTACGATCAAGAGCATATATTGTGAGAAGTCCAAGAGAACAACCGAAAAGCGTATAGCCGTTCTTTTGCGCAGACAGCAGATTGTGTGCGTCTGTATCTGCTGTGAAGGGGAAAAGTATAGCGTAAAGCAGATATGCAAGTGATATAAGTACCATTGCCGAAAGAAGTGCGTACATTGTCTTGGGAGAAGATGCTCCGCGTTTGAAAAGCGGATAAAGGGCGAAAATGAGAATTAAAGCAACTACTATGGATACACCTACGTCCATAGGAGTATGCACTCCGAGGTACATACGCGACAGAGGTACGAGCACGCAAGCGGAAATAGCAAGTATTCTCAAAAAGGTGTTTCTATTCCAACGAGCCAGTCCACCGAAAGCACCTACGGATGTCTGTGTATGTCCACTGGGGAACGAGTATCCCGTAGCGGCCTCTCTTGCCGATTCCACTATAGTGAAATTGGGATCCTTGACCCAAGGACGAGCGACCTTAAAGGTCATTTTTAAAAATTGGTTTATTGCTGTTCCCAAAAATCCGGTGCATAGCAGATAATATCCTTGGTATTTATCCATACACCAGAATACTATCATTCCTATAGCCATAAATACGGTTTCCTCGCCAAGCATGGTTATTATCGAGAAAAACGCATCAAGAACGGGATTTCTGATAGATTCGAGAAAATATAAGAATTCCATTATATCCTCCTTTAGCGTTATAAATTTGAATCAAGGATATCTACCGTCTCTAAAGGCTTGATATCGTAAAGCTTAGAAGAGTGGGTAGAGTATACAGCTATTCTCTTGCAGGGCTTGCCGAAAAGAAGCTCGGCGGCTTTTGCATAATATGAGAGCTGAAGTCCGTGCTTTATTTGCATTTTGTTTGCCGCAAGATTATCGTCTTTAAGCTCGTCCACAGAAAGGCGGTCGGTCTTATAGTCGTAAAGCGAGATATCTCCGTTTTCGTCAACAAGAATAAGGTCAATAACTCCTTGCACAGCCAAATGTTCTCCCTGAAGCACTTTTAAAAGCTCGGCATTGGAGGTAAAGCCGTCAGGCGAGAGCTTTACGTTAAATCTCTGCTCGCGTATTACCTTATCTGCCTGAAGAATATTTTGCATAAGCTCACTGTCGATAAACTTGTCAATTTCGTCAGTGAATACCAAGGACGCCGCGTTAGGCGGGAGAAATTTCTTGTTCTGAAGTCGCGCAAGCTCTTCCGCTACTCCGTAATTGCTCATATACTCAAAGTTGCAAAACTGCATAAAGAGGTGAGTTGCAGTTCCTCGCTCTGCAGAGGTTGCTGCGGATTTGCCTTCCGCAAAGAAATCGGGCACGGTAGCCTTTTTGATCTCGGTAAACAGCTCAAGGCTTGTGTCGTTTTCGTCGAGAATATCGGGATAAAGTCGAGAAACGGTGAGCTTTGAGGGAACCTTTGCAAGCTTTGAGTATCCATATTCAAAGCTGAAGCTTTCTTTAAGTTTTTCGAGAAGCTCTCGGTCGGGCTCAGGAGATTCCTGTGCGGTGTTATCACTCTTTTCCTCGTAAGGAGTTATGTCCTTGTAAGACATATTAATTATCTCGAAGCAATCGCCTTTATCGTCCGAGCAGGCAGTAAGGATCCAATCTAAAAATGATGAACAACTGTGCATCGCAGTATATCTATTAAAATAGCGGCGACGTATATCAGCGGTATCAAAAAGCTTACTGTGCTCCGATGAGGATGCGGCGGTAACATAAAGTCTTTCCCTTGCTCTTGTCAGCGCCACGTAAAGAAGTCTCATTTTCTCTTCGATCTGGTTCGAGGATATTTTAGAAAGTATAGCCTCTCGCATAGGCGTATTTATTCTTGCCATTCCGCTTTCGTCGGATATCTTGAGTGCCATACCGCACCGTCTGTCCATAACAAAGCTTTCCTTGGATTCTTGAGATTTGATGGAATGATTTGCGTCACATATGAAGCAGACGGGGAACTCAAGTCCCTTGGACTTGTGAATGGTTATAAGAGAAACGCGATCACGGAAGATACAGGTTTCTGTGTCGTCAAAGACTTTTTCTTCCTTGATCATAGAGTTGATGTGCTCTATGAATTGATAAAGCCCCTTAAATCCGCTGTTCTCAAATGTTCGCGCGTGTTCATAGAGCAGAAGTAGATTGCCACCCTCTCCGTTATCCGTGGGTTGAGAAACTATACCAGTAGCTAAGAATCGCTTGCTATCAAAAAGTATTCTCAAGAATCTATCTATTGGCAGTGAGGCGGCGTCATATTGCCATTCCTCGAGCGTTGTTATAAATTCCTTGCATTTTTCTGCAAGCGTATCGTCATGAGCTTCAGAATATGCCTGTAATGCGATGAACAAGGAGCTTGAGCGATCTCCAAAGAGACGTATGTTTATAAGCTCCTCCATAGTAAAGCCAAACAGAGCAGAACGTAGAGCTCCTGCAAGATATGTGTCGCGTTGAGGGTTGTTTACTACGTTGAGCACACAAAGCATTAACAGTACGTCAGGACTTTCAAAGTATTTGTTTGAATTACTTTGGCTTGACATAATGCCTCGTTTTTTGAGTGCTTCTGCAACATGTGGCATCATAGACTTCGTTTGGAACAGCACGGCGATATCACCGGGGAGAATAGGCTTGCCATCAGCCTTATTTTCACTTTTTATAAGCCTATCTATTTCTGCAGCTATATATTCTGCCTCAAGCTCGTGGTTTGACAAGGGGGCGGGTTCGTCTTCGGCTCTTTTCGCCTTTGAGGATTGGGATCTTATGAGAGCAATACGAACCTTGTTGTTTATGCGCTCGGGTGCTCCCTCACCGTAGATTTTTGAAAATACCAGGTCATCCTCGGGAAGGTAGCCAATGCTGTCGGCAATAGCACCAAATATCTTTGAACAGACTATATTTGTAAAATCAATAATAGTCTTGTCGCATCTGAAGTTATTGGACATAAAAATAGATGCTGTGTCGGAGCTGTGGCTTTCTCCGTTCGTATATGCAGGAAATTCTGCTCGATATTCTGCAAACAGTGAAGGATCAGCACCGCGGAATTCGTAAATGCTTTGCTTGATGTCTCCAACCATAAAACGGTTAGTAGGAGTTGATATTGAACGGAAGATAAGGTCTTGAACTCTGTCGACATCTTGATATTCGTCAATGTAAATATCGGTAAAGTGTTGGGAATATTCACGGGCAACGTTGGTAAAGCTTCCATTGGGATTCACCAGAAGCTTTAGCGTAAGGCGGCGTATATCGACAAACGTAAGTATTCCGAGTCGAAGCTTTTCTTCAGTAACAGCTTTTTCAAATTCAGAAAGCAGCCTGTAAAGCGTGTGGAGATAGCGCGCTGTGTCGCCCATTGCACGAGCTATGGTTTCGGGCGATTTTGCAAATGATTTTCCCGCAAGGGACAGAGCAGTCTCCTTAAACTCATCGCGAAGAGCTTTGTAGTTTTTGGCTTCGCTAATGATGTCGGGATCTGCATTCAGCTTTCCTCCGGTAAGATTTATAGGAGTATAGGTCAAAAGTATGTCGCGGACGCTTTTATATCCACATTCGGTATCTTCTATGGCGTTATAAAGCCTGGAGCATAAGTTAAGGTCATTTTCAAATGCATTGCCATATTTCTTTTGCACTTTTTCATCGGAGTTGATAAATTCAACGGCAGAGCAGAGAATAGGATAAAAATGATCTATAAATGCTTTTGTTTCTGCTTTTAATATTTCTCCGTAATGTGTAGAAAAGAAATCAAGATCCTTTTCTTCTTCGGTCTTTTCAGCGCAAATTCTCAGGATTTCAACCCCTTCGGGAATGGGGGCAAGTTTGTCGTATATCTCGAGAAAGATGTCGGTAAGCATGTTGAACTGGCGCAGACTTGCAAAGCACTCTACGAAGTCGGGGAAGTCAGGATCCTCATCGTAAAATTTACCGATGGTGCCTTCCATCGTTTTATTAGCAATAAGCGCATATTCTGCCTCATCCGCTATCTTTAACTTTGTGGGAAGCCCGAGAGCATTGGCATTCGATTCTACTATGTTGAAATAAAACGAGTCGATTGTGCTTATATTAGCGCTACCGATCTTCATGAGCTGTTCGGCAAGATGCTTGTTTTGAGGTGCAGCTGCCAAAGCATCGCTAAGCGCTGCAAAGATTCTGGAGCGAAGCTCTGCTGCTGCGGTTTTAGTAAAGGTCACAACGAGCATTTTGGAGATATCTGCAGGATTTTCGGTATCGGTAATGCGGCGTATTATTCTTTCGGTGAGAGTGGCAGTCTTACCCGAACCTGCGGCGGCGGAAACGAGGACTGTTTTGCCGTGAATTTTCATGGCGTTTTCTTGGGCATTAGTCCATTTCTTTTCCATAATTATCTCCTTTCTCAGCGTTTTTTCTGCACATTACCTTAGCGGCACAGTAGTCGCAGGGGTTTTCTTTTTTATAGATCAACGGCTGTGCATCTGCCGCTCCCGATCGCAGTTCTCCAACTATTTTTGTAATAGTTTCATTTATCTTTTCGTAGGTTTGGGAGAAACCGTCAGAGTCGATCAAGGCTTTTCCTGTAAGCACGGAATCCTTATTTCTGCTTATGCCCGCCAAGAAGCTTGAATCCAGTTGGTGATTCATAGCGAGAATAATTTCCTCATCATTGAGGATAAGTCCGCTTCGCTTCAGTTCTGCCTCAGCTGAAAGAAGTACCTGTTCAGTGCTTTCGTAGCCCTCTGCCTCTACCGTGGGGATAGAAGCAGAAAGATATACGACTCCTGCAGGAAGAGCTTGTCCGTCATTGGCACCGATAGCTTTTTTGAATTGCATCGAGCTGTTTCTGCAAAGAGTAAAGAGGTAAATAAGCATCTGAAGATTAATGCCGTGCTCGATATCTTCAATTGAAAAATCCTTTTTGCCGGTTTTATAGTCTACTATTCTCACGTATACGTCATCGCCCTTCTTGTAAAGGTCAACTCTGTCTATTACTCCCGTGAATGTTACTTCACTATTATCAGACAGTTTAAATACAAGAGGATTTGGGTTTCCGTTCTTTCCATCTGCACGAAGCTCATAGAAGACAGGGCGGAAATCGCTTTCCGAAAACTCTTTTACGGTGTTTCTTACCAAGAGCAGAGAAAGGTTCTTAAGACGAGTGTAAAGGTGCTTCAGCTTCTTTGAATCCATAAGCGAAGGAGGGCATATATTTTCAAGATATGCCTTGACCGCCGCGTCTGCCTGCTTTACAATCTCTTCGTCGTTGGGAATAGGTGCAGAAGGATCGGTAGGTATAGCGCTCTTTATCAGCGTTTCGAGTATATAGTGTACGAATGAGCCTATATCGTTAGCATTAAAGTTAGAATCCTGCTCCTCGCGAAGATTTAGTACGTTTGAGCAAAAATAGCTAAAAGGACATTTTACATACTTTTCAAATGCCGTAGAGGAAAGACGGAGAGAATCTCCCATAGCCGCTTTCACTGTATCGGCGGAAACCGAGCATTTATCTGCTGTTGTCTCGGTGGATGACAGTGTAGCAAATTCGGGGATACATTCTCCTATGGCTATTCTCAGTGCCTCCTTCTTAGCGGAGTCTTCCATAGTGCGGAAAATACCTGCCGCGTTTTTAGGAGCGGGAATAATATCGTCAAATTCTGCAAGATTATATACGTGAGGCCTCAGTTGTTTACCGAACAGCTTTTCGATTCTGTTA
>JAZQVZ010000061.1:0-2661 GCA_045632105.1 Eubacteriales bacterium
GGCGGAGTGGTTGCAAAAGTATTCCTATTATCCCGGCCAATAAAAAAATAACGCACCACGTTTCCGTAGTGCGTTATAATAATCCTTCTTCAAGTTCTTTGGCGCCACCTTTCTCGAAAGAAAGGTGGCATAATTGATCCAAACTAACTTAAAGAGGCTTCTTGGAAATCTGCGAATAATGACGAGGGTGCTTAGCAGGTGTTGTAGTAACCTTTTGGGTCTTAACGATAATCCTGCTCTCGTAAGTTGTGTTGTCGGCGGTAAGCTCGAGCTTGGTTACCGATGCGGGAGATCCGCCGCAGAGCTTGATAGCATTTGCTGCGGAAGAGGCTTCGTCCTCGCCCTTGGCAGCTTTCATTGCTACGAAAGAGCCGCCGACCTTAACGAAAGGCAGACAAAGCTCGGCAAGCACGGGGAGAGCGGCTACCGCGCGGGCGGTTGCTATATCAAAGGTCTGTCGATATTCGGGTTTGTTTCCGTATTCCTCGGCGCGACCCGCAATAGCGGTCAGGTTATCAAGACCCAGCTCCTTTGCGGTGTTTCTAACGTAATCAATGCGCTTTGCGGTTCCGTCGAGAGCGGTTATCTTGATATCGGGACGGAATATCGCCAAAGGCAGACAAGGAAATCCTGCGCCGCAGCCTACGTCGATAACCTTCGCGCCCTCGGGAATATCTCCGAGAATGGTAAGGCTGTCGGCGTAATGCTTCAGGATCACCGCCGATTCCTCGGTGATTGCCGTGAGATTCATGCTCTCGTTAACGCGGAGCATTATCTCGGTGAGCTTCGCCAGCTTCTCGATCTGCTCGTCGCTTGGAACGGGCAAAATCGGGTTAAGGGCGAAAATATCTATACATTTTTGTCTAAAAGCTTCGAAATTCAAGGTTTTCTCCTTCGTGTTTCACGTGAAACATTTTATTTTAGTCCGAGATATATCAGCAGAACCGATATATCTGCGGGGTTAACTCCGCTAATTCTTGACGCCTGTCCTACGGTCAGGGGGCGTACGGAAGCAAGCTTTTGAGCTGCTTCAAGACGAAGTCCTTTTATCTGTGAATAGTCGAGATCCTCGGGCAAGGTCTTTGCTTCGAGGCGTCCGTGACGCTCGACCTCGGCTATCTGGCGTCTTATGTAGCCCTCGTATTTTACGCTGACCTCTACCGTTGTAAGCACTCTGGGAGGAAGCTTGGGGCGTTTTGTATCAAGGGGAGCCAGCATTTCGTAGGTCAGCTGGGGTCTGCGCAGAAGGTCTGCCAGCGACGCTCCGCTGTTTACTGAGGGCAATTCGTAGGATTCGAGGAAAGGATTGAGCTTCAAGGGGGATATGTGAGTGTTGTTCAAACGCTCGATCTCCTTGTCTACAAGCTCCTGCTTTGCAAGATATGCCTGGTATTGCGCCTCGCTGACAAGTCCTGCGGCGTATCCCTTGGGGGTCAGACGGGCGTCGGCGTTGTCCTGACGAAGAAGCAGACGGTATTCGGAACGGGAGGTCATCATGCGGTAGGGCTCGTTGGTTCCTTTGGTCACAAGGTCGTCGATAAGCGTTCCAATATAGCTTTCCGAACGCGCAAGGATCAAAGGCTCTTTATTTTGAAGCTTCAGCGAGGCGTTAAGGCCTGCGATAAGGCCCTGACCCGCCGCTTCCTCGTATCGCGACGTGCCGTTGAACTGTCCTGCGCCGTAAAGACCGCTGATCTTTTTGAACTCGAGGCTTGCGTAAAGCTCGGTGGGGTCTACGCAATCGTACTCGATAGCGTAGGCGTAGCGCATTATCTTTGCCTTATCAAATCCCTTGAGCGACGCCAGCATCTGGCGCTGAACGTCTACGGGAAGCGAGGTGGAAAAGCCCTGAATGTACATCTCGTCGGTGTCCTTGCCTACCGGCTCGACGAAGAGCTGGTGGCGTTCCTTGTCGGCAAAGCGGGTAAGCTTGTCCTCGATGGAGGGGCAATACCTGGGGCCTGTGCCGTGTATCTGACCCGAGTACATAGCCGAGCGAGTGATATTTTCTCTTATAATTCTGTGGGTTTCGGCGTTTGTATAGACGATATGGCACGGAATCTGCTCTTTATCGTCGAAAAAGCCGTCTTCGGTGCGGTAAGAGTAAGGCGTAATGGGGCTTTCGCCGTCCTGCTGCTCGAGGATCGGCAGGTCGATAGTCTTTTTATCAACTCTTGCGGGAGTTCCGGTCTTGAATCGCATAAGCTTTACTCCAAGCTCTCCAAGACGCGCCGAAAGACCTTTGGCTGCGAGGAATCCGTCGGGACCGCTTTCGTAGTTAACGTCGCCTACGAATATTCTGCTGTCGAGATATGTTCCCGTGCAGATTACCGCCGCCTTGCACTCCCAGCGCTCGCCGAGCTTGGTGATAACTGCTCTGACTGCGCCGTCGGTGACCTCTATATCTACTATTTCTGCCTGAATAAGGCGGAGATTTTCGGTATTTTCAAGAACGCGCTTCATTATTGCCTGATATTCCTTGCGGTCTGCCTGGATCCTCTTGGAATGGACAGCCGCGCCCTTGCCGAGATTCAGGGTTCTGGACTGAAGCGTTACAAGATCGGCGGCTCTGCCCATCTCGCCTCCAAGGGCGTCTATCTCGTAGACCAGATGACCCTTGCCCGTGCCTCCAATAGAGGGGTTGCAGGGCATATTTGCAAT
>JAZQVZ010000062.1:0-3463 GCA_045632105.1 Eubacteriales bacterium
CGTTTATATGCTGTGGACTTCTGAAGGACTTTGATGACTATCGCGTAATGCAGCTTCCCAAATCACTTAAATGCTCATTAGGCATTGAGTGCTTCGGCGGTCAGCTCAAGCCCGACAAGGTCAAGGGATTTGACAAGCTTGTTGTAAAGATGATGCGCGAGGGCATTCTTACCCAGGACCCCGACAATTCTGCCGATTCTATGCACGATCTGCCCGAGCTCATGCCCGACACCATCTATGCCATGGCAGAACGCATATGCAGGATAAAATAAGTTAGTAAATATGCACAAAAATGTTCTTTTGAATTTTACCTTTATTGGCCTTTGAAATGTAAAAGTTTTCCTTGACAAATTTGCTTTTATATGTTATCATATATGGGTAGGTTCAAAAGTATGACCCACTAGCTCAGACGGTAGAGCACTTGACTTTTAATCAAGGGGCCCGGAGTTCGAGTCTCCGGTGGGTCACCAAAAAAGCAACGCTTTCGCGTTGCTTTTTTCATTTTTATTTTATTATAAAGACAAGAAAAAGGTCCGTTGCAAAAAGCAACGGACCTTGGAGCTGGTAATCAGAATCGAACTGATGACCTCGTCATTACCAATGACGTGCTCTACCGACTGAGCCATACCAGCATTCGCGACTTATCCTCGCGACTTGTTCATTATAGCATAGTCTTTTTTATTTGTCAATACCTTTTTTTAATTTTTATTTACTTTTTTCCATCTTTTTTACGGTGGTTATATTGAAAATAAAGGTGAAATGTTGTATAATAATTATATTACAAAAGAAAGTGAGGTGAGCCGATATTTTAAGCGTTTCTTTTTATCTTACAGCTACGCTTGACGGCGATCTTGAGCGGCTTATCTCCTCACTTCCGTTTGGCTCATCCGAGCAGGAGCGTCTGCGCTCAATGAAGAACGAAAGCGCCCGTTGTTCCTCTCTTTCGTCCCTTTTGGCGCTGAAGTCATTACTCCCCGAGGTCTGCGACGATCTTACCATACTTCGTACCGAAAACAGAAAGCCTTATTTCAGCAAATATCCCCTTCATTTCAGCCTTTCTCATATTGATGGGATATCGGTGTGCGCCATCTCGGACGCGCCTGTTGGAGTTGATATAGAGTGGTTTGATCAGGAACGAAGCTTTATCGACGTTTCACGCAGATTTTTCTCGCCTGACGAGCAAAAGCTGATAGAAGAAAGCCAAGCACCGGCTTTTGATTTCTACTCTCTATGGACAAAAAAAGAGGCCCTGGCAAAGCTTACGGGCGAGGGGCTTATCTCGGTATGTTCTGCAAAGCACTGTAACGAAGGCTACTACAAGCAATATATTTTGGAATACGAGGGCCGCAGAGCAATTATGACTATCTGCTCTGCCAATCCAGAGGACACGCCTGTTCTCTACCCCACAAGCGGTCTTGATGTAAAAGGAGAAATATGAATTTTTCTGATATTTTATCTTCATACAAATACACCACCGAGCTACACTGTCACTCCTACCCTGTCAGCGTCTGCGGAGATTTTTCTCCCGAAGAGGTCGTAGGATTCTACAAGGAAGCGGGAGTTAGCTCGCTGGTGCTTACAAATCACCTCAACCCTCTTTGGTTCGAGGGAGATATTAAGGAGCGCGCTGAAGAATATCTTTCGGATTTCAGAGCGGCTAAGGCGGCTGCCGGAGATGATATAAATATAATTCTCGGCGTTGAGATACGCTTCCCGCAGACCGACAACGACTATCTCATCTACGGTATTTGTGAGGAAGATATTCCAAGGTTTATCGAACTTATTCCCGAAGGAATCGAAAACTTTTACAAGGCAGCAAAGAACGATAAAAACGTGATCTTACAGGCGCACCCCTTCAGAAAAAATATGGTGCCTGCTCCCCTTGATTCCATTGACGGGATTGAGAGTATAAATATGCACCCCAACCATCACGCCAAGCCCTCTATCGCGTTCAAATACGCCAAGGAGCACGATCTTATCGTGTCGGGCGGAAGCGATTTTCACCACAAGGGTCATCACGCGCTCTGCCTTATGAGAACCGAAAAGGAGATGAAAGACTCCTACGACGTGGCAGAGGCACTGCTCTCAAAGAAAGCAATATTTGACTGTTCGGGACACATTATAATTCCCTATATCTACTAAGGAGGAAATTATGGCAAAGAAATATTATTGGGAAATAGACGAAGCGGAAACCGATATGGAAACAGGTGAGCCCACGGGCGGCACCCGCACTCACAAGGTCGAGCTTGTATGCTCTAAGATAACCGGAAAAGCCGTCGTAACTATTAACGGAGTTAAGTTTGATATCAGCGAAAAGCCCTTCTCCCTGGCAGGAACCGAGCAGATGTTCCGCCTTGGCGATATGCCCGCGCTTATCTCGTTCAAGAAAAAAGGCGCTCCCACGATTACAGTAGATGGCGAGACCGTAGAAGCAAAGAAATAAAAAAAGACCCGACGGCTGTCGGGCCTTTTTTATTTAGTCATCTTTTCCTGCTTGACCTTATGATCGATAACGTGACGGGATGCAAGCTCTTTGTGAATATCATCAAGAGAAATTCCCATCTCTATCATAAGCACCATAACGTGATATACAAGGTCAGAGATCTCGTATATGGTTTCTGCCTTATCGTTTGCCTTACCTGCGATAATTACCTCGGTACATTCCTCGCCTACCTTCTTGAGTATCTTATCGATTCCCTTTTCAAAAAGATAGGTGGTATAGGAGCCCTCCTTCTTGTCGATCTTTCTTCCCTCGATAACCTTCATCAGCGCTTCAAGTGAAAACTCTCCGCTCTCCTCGCTCTGATATACGGGGTTTGTAAAGCAGGAGTCACTTCCTGTGTGACAAGCGGGGCCCTCCTTGTTAACGAGCACGGTCAGGGCATCCTTATCGCAATCTGCGGTAATGCTTACTATATGCTGTACGTTGCCCGAGGTCGCGCCCTTTCTCCAAAGCTCCTGTCTGGATCTCGACCAGAAGCAGGTTCTACCCTCGTTAATGCTTATTTCAAGACTCTCGCGGTTCATATAAGCCACGGTAAGCACCTTCTTGGTAGCGTTATCCACTACTACTGCAGGGATAAGTCCCTTTTCGTCAAATTTCAGTTCGTTTATATTTATCATTTCAGTACCTCTTTCATATACGAACGTTTATATTTGCGCCCTTAAGCCTTCTCTTAAGATCGCCTATGTTTACCTCTCCAAAGTGGAATATGGAAGCCGCAAGACCTGCATCCACCTTGGGAAGCTTTTCAAAGAGATCTATAAAATCCTCTATGCAGCCTGCTCCACCTGAAGCAATAACAGGCACGTTTACAGCGTCACACACTTCCTCAAGCAATTCAATATCAAAGCCCTTCTTAACACCGTCGGTATCAATGCTATTGACCACTATCTCTCCCGCACCGTTTGCTACACAGCGCTTTATCCAGGAGATAGCCTCCATTCCGGTATCCTCTCTGCC
>JAZQVZ010000063.1:0-6548 GCA_045632105.1 Eubacteriales bacterium
TACCGCTGCTATCGGCGCGATCATCATCGCATTCCTTTCTCCCTTCGTAGCATTCGTTGACTCCATTCCTCCTTGCGTAATGGGCGGCGTTTGCATGGCTCTCTACGGCTTTATCGCGGTTTCCGGTCTTAAGATGATCCAGAAGGTAGATCTTGAGCAGAACAAGAATCTCTTCGTAGTCAGCGTTATCCTGATCGCAGGTATCGGCGGCCTTACCCTCAACTTCGGTAAGGTAACCATCACCTCTATCGCTTGCGCTCTTATTCTCGGTATCATTACCAACGTGCTTCTCGCAAAGAAGAAGGACTGATCGAAGAGTAAATAAAAGATTTTCGGGTTGCCGCTTGCGGCAACCCGTTAGCATTACCAAAAGAGGAAGTTATGACTAAAAAGCAATGGTTTGCCCGAGGAATGAAGGCGGGCGTGCCCATTGCGATAGGCTACTTTGCGGTGGCTATCGCTTTGGGAATTTCAGCAAAAAAAGCAGGTCTGTCGCCGCTTGAGGCATCTATAACCAGCCTGCTCATAAACGCCTCAGCGGGCGAATACGCGGGCTTCAGCCTGATCGCCGCGGGAGCTACCTACCTTGAGGTGATCTTTATGGAGGCGGTAGCCAACGCGCGCTATCTTCTGATGTCCACCGCGCTCAGCCAGCGCCTTGAGCCTAACACGGGTCTTGGCAAGCGCCTGCTGCTCGGATTTACCGTTACCGACGAGATATTCGGAGTTTCGGTGGGACTTGACGGCCACGTGAGCCCCTTCTTTACCTACGGTGCCTTCGTGGTGGCGACCTGCGGCTGGACCTGTGGCACGCTCTTCGGCGCGGTGCTCGGTGAGATATTGCCCGCAAGCGTGGTGACCGCCCTCGGCGTAGGACTTTTCGGAATGTTCATTTCGGTGTTTATCCCCGAGGCAAAGAAGAACCGTACGGTAGCATCGCTTGTGGTCATAAGCTTTATCCTTTCGTTCGCCTTTGCAAAGCTCCCCTACGTCAGCGCTATCCCCGAGGGAGTGCGAGTCATACTGCTCACGCTTATGATCTCGGTGGGTGCGGCGTTGCTCTTCCCCGTGAAGAGAGAAAAGGAGGCCGACGGTGAATAACGTATGGATATACATCGCTTGCATGGCGGGCGTGACCTTCCTCATAAGAGTGCTTCCGCTCACGCTTATCCGCAAGCCCATAAACAACGTCTTCCTGCGCTCCTTCCTCTACTACGTGCCCTACGTTACCTTAGCGGTAATGACCTTCCCCGCTATCGTAGACACCACGGGATATCCGGCGGCAGGCGCCGTAGCCTTCGTGGTGGCGATACTGCTGGCATACTTCGGCAAGGGGCTGTTCTTCGTAAGCGTTTCGGCCTGCGTGACCGTATTCGTGCTCGAGCGCATATTCGATATTTTCCTTAAATAAGCAAAGCACCCGAGATCACTCTCGGGTGCTTTTTCTTTTAGTTTTCCTTGATTATCGAGAAATTGAAGGAGACCTTTTCATCTCTCATTCTGTACGGAGGAAGAAGCTGAGGGCCGCAGCTTCCCGAACCTATTCCGCTGACCTTATAGTCAATACGAACGTTAGTGAAGCTATCCTTATTGAGCTCAAAATTGTGTCTCTTTACGTCAAGCTCCTTAGTACTGTACTCAGACACGCGTATCTCGAAGCTGTCCTTTGCCAAAAACTTATAGCCCCCGAGGCTAAGGTACTTTGTACCGTAATGGTTTCCGTGCTCCTGAGGCATAATGTAGTTGACGTATTCCTTGTCGGCAGAGCTCTTATATTTTCCTACCTTTGCCGCATTACGCATATCTACGTAAGCCTCGCAGGGACCGTAGCCAAAGTACTCGAAATCCTTTGCCGCGGTCTTGAATTCAAAGCCGAGTCTGGGCAAGAACGTCTCGTTCTTGTTGAAATCTCCATCTACAGCAACGTCAACCTGTCCGTTACCGAAAAAGGTGTAAGTAGCCGTGTACTTGAATACGGGAAGCTTGGAGACTCCCGCAAGCGAAGCCTTTACGGTTATGGTATTGCCGTCTATCTCTGCGGAATATACCTTGTTGTGCATTCTGTGGTAGTTTTCCTCGTACCACTGATTTTTAATATGTCTGTCATTATCCGTAGGCGCTCTCCATACGGTAAGCTGCATAGGAGCGGCAAGATATCCGTCAAGGTCCGCGATCACACCGTTGTGAAGATCGAACTTGTATTCAAAGCCCTCACCCTTGACGAGTGCAAACTCCTTCTCGGTCCTTATCTCCACGCTTCCCTTACCTTCCGACACGCACTTGCCGTCGGCTATCTTATGCTGAGTTCTTGCGACCTCGTATCCATCCTTTTCCAGATATACGTTGAGATATGCACCGTAGAGGCACTCAATGGCGTCGATATCGAAATCTACAGTAACTGCGGTATGGGGCGCCGCGCTTACAGTAAGCTCTCCCTCTTCAACTACCTCTCCGTCAACCTCGACGGTGTAGCTTATATCGGTCTCATCGAGATCCGTGAAATCGTAACGGTTCAGAAGAGTAAGCTTGCCGTCCTTCCACTCGGTAGCGAGAGGCTGATATACAGCCTTCGCCTCAAGAGATCCCGTCTTAAAGCTTCTGTCGGCGAAAACGAGTCCGTCACAGCAGAAGTTGCCGTCGTGAGTTTCTTCTCCGAAATCTCCGCCGTAACCGAACTTGTCCTCCGAGATGGGCGAAACGTGGTCTGCCCACTCCCAGATACAACCGCCTATGAGCTGAGGATCCTTGTAAAATACCTTCCAATAGTCTGCAAGATCTCCGGGGCCGTTACCCATAGCGTGACAGTACTCGCACCAGAACACAGGGCGCGTGTCTCCCGTGTTTCCAAGATATCGGTAAAGCTCCTCGGGCATAGGATACATTCTGCTGACTACGTCAACGGTATCGGGATCCTTGTATACCGCTCTGAGCTCGCGTGTATTGATACAATAAGAGTTTTCGTAATGGATAAGTCGCTTAAAGCCCATCTTTACGTCGTTTGCTCTGATATATTCACTCATAGCCGCGGTGTTCTCACCGTAGTTTGCCTCGTTTCCAAGGCTCCACATAATAACGCAGGTGTGGTTCTTATCTCTTTGGAAAAGTCTTGCCGCTCTGTCAACGTGAGCATCACGCCACACGGGGTTACGACAGGGCCATACATTATCGGCATCGTATCCGGGCCACTTGCCGAGTCTTGACGCAAATCCGTGAGTCTCGTTATCAGCCTCGTCAAGCACGTAGAAGCCAAGCTCGTCACAAAGCTCGATAAACGCGGGCTGGGGAGGATAGTGCGAGGTACGGATACAGTTTATGTTAAGCTCCTTCATTTTAAGAAGCTCAAAGCGCATAAACTCCTCGGTCATAGCATATCCACCGGTGGGGTGGGTATCGTGGTGGTTTACACCCTTAAGCTTTACAGCAACTCCGTTTATAAGCAAAGCGCCGTTGTCGGCTACACTCTGAGTTCTGAAGCCTATCTTAAAAGGAATAAACTCGCCTGCCTGCTCTACTACGAGAGTGTAAAGATAAGGCTTTTCCGCATTCCAGAGAATTCTCTCTCCGTCTGCGGCTACATTACCCTCTGCATCGTAAAGAGTATAGGGCAGATCGCAATATACGTTTTTGTCGTCATATCCTATATTAACGTCAAAAAGATGTCCGACGTTACGCGAAAGAAGATATACGTCGCGGAAAATACCGTTGTTACGGAAGAAATCCTGATCCTCAAGATAGCTTCCGACACACCACTTGTACACTCTTGCGACTATCTCGTTCTCGCCCTCGCGAAGCGATATCTTGAACTCGGAGGTAGAGTGAGAAACGGTAGAAAAGCCAACGTACTCACCGTTGACAAACAGCTCAACGCAGGAGGATACGCCCTCGAAAACTATGTAATTTTCTCTCGCCGCCATCTCCGCATCGGCATTTACCGTTCTTCTGTAGACACCGACGGGGTTATCGTCGGGCACGAAGGGGGGATCTACGGGATAGGGATAATTTACGTTAGTGTAGTAGGGCTTCTCATAGCCGGTCATCTGCCAGCAGGAGGGCACCTGAACCTTGTCCCACTCGGTGATGATCTCGGGAAGATCGATATCACGGGAATAATATTTGAAGTCCCACTCTCCGTTAAGAAGAGTATAATATACAGAGTCGCTCTTTACACCCGCGAGAGCCTTTTCAAGACTGTCGTAGGGTATGTAATGCGATCTGGGGGGCAACGTGTTTTCATGAATTCGCGAAAAATCCTCGTATTTTCTCATAATTACCTCCAAAGGTTTATTGATACTTGCATTATAACACAAATCCCCCACCGTGTCCATAACTATAAGCATTTTTGTAAAAAATTTTTACACAAAAACCGGACCCGAGAGCAGCTTGCGCTACCCTCCGGGCGGGGATCTATGAATGCTTTTCTGTCATTAATCTGTAATGTATTTTACAATGTCAAACGACAGGAGCCATTCGTCTGATGGAATTTCTTCAGCATGATCAAAGTATCCCCTCATATTCAAACAATACCATATTTTGTCTCGTATAAAGTAAATAACAAGATCTTCCCCGTTATATCTAGCTATGATTCTTTTGTCACCATCCTCTAAAACATATTTTTCGTATTGGACATAATCTTCATGCTCCTTGAACTCATCATGACGTATCATAATCCCGCTAAAATAGATTATATCGTTTTCATCGCCATTGAGGTATTTGTCATACGTTCTATAATAATCAAGGCTTCCGTCCCCACCTAATATTACATCTTTTCCATACATAACGGCATATGAATATCTGGGGATACCATTCTTCTCTCCAAGAGCCTGAATAAACGCAATATAAAAATCCGGTGGAAAGATTGGAACGTACATTTTGTTAAAATCGACTATCATCGCTCCTTCTCCATATCCACAATCAATTACCGTTCCGTACTGTTTCTGACGTAAATTTTGAATCTCATAACGCAAGCCGTCCATGCTTGTCGCTACAATTCCCATTTGAAAAGAAAAAGGATGATGATTAATATATTCAATATATTCTTCTGGATTCTCAACCACAATATGATAGCAATCTTTAGACACCTCCTCAGCCCAACAGCCTTTATCTTCGGGTATTTTTATAACCCGCTCGGTTTCTTTTGGTACGTCTGTCAGTTCTGTTATTTTTGCCTTCCCGTTAGAGCAGCTAAGTAAAGCAAAAACGAGTACGAAAGCCACAATACAAAATGTTATTTTTTTTCTATTCATAAATATCTCTCCTTAAGTATTACCCGGAAGGGTTAGATTAGAAATAAAATCTTTTAGATCCTCCGTGCAACGGGAGCAAAACGGTAATTTTGTTCCTTTTTGTATATCTCCTTTAAATTCTTCAGATTCGGCTTTGCCATCAGCATCTGTATCCACGCTAATAAAAGTTTTCATTATACAATCTTGCACCTTTGTGATATTCGAACGTTCAATACTATGATCGATATACTCATCGTATGCTTCGTACATTTGAAACGTATGTGCCGTTTCGTGAACAAGCGTTAGCCCTGCAGCCGCGCTAACTAGACCGTCTAGCCAACCAGGCGAGATGGAAGTACCTAATCTCATAATGTGAATAACTGGCCTTTTTATCTCTACACCTTCATCTTCTTCCCGAATGCCAATCACACACCCTAAAGCTTCTGAAGTATGGTGTTGTCCTTCCTTGTCCTCATAGCAATATGCTCCTTGATGTCTATTAGTCCACAAAATACAAATTTGATTGTCATATCTTGGCTTAGTATACATATCATCAGCTATGGCCGAAAGATTTTTATGATGTTCGGCATGAGTTGAAGCGTTGCAATTATTAGCACTACAAGGAAAATTTAATCTGCTACATTTATCCAAGCCGTTTGTTATGCTTGTTGTATACTCATATATATCAGAGCCCATATACAAACCGACGCCAAAATATCTTGAATACACAAGATTCGAGAAAGAAATAGCATCCTTGATATCTTGTCTTATCATCGTCTCACTTTTTCCGCTTGCAAAAGACTCATCATAATAATTTACGTAGGTTATCACCCGCGTTACCATATACCATTCATCGGTATAAAACGAGGGGGTGTAATCCGCATTTTGGCTATTTGAATATTCATCCATTCCTACATCATTCCCGGACGAGGTTGATACCGCTGCAAGCACGTTACCGCTTGACTCGTATGCCTTGCATATAAATTTTATATTTCCCGTAGGTGTAGTCTCGACCTTCCATTTCGTGCGATTGTTTATCGAGGAATACAATGCCACCGATGAACCTGTATAACCCAAATACGTATTGGTTTCCTCGTTTTTCAGAGTGACGTAACCGTACGTTGAGGACCTTGAGACTATCCATTTTTGAGTTGATACTCCTTCGTATGTCTCTGTCAAAAATGCATCCGAGCCATTTATGGTCAGATATTCCTCAGTACCCGAATTTTGAATATAATAAGTATCCTCATTGGGGTATATCTGATATTTGATATTTTCGGTTCGTAATGTTGATCCGCTTGCGTAAGATATAGTCGCAGTTAAGTT
>JAZQVZ010000064.1:0-7919 GCA_045632105.1 Eubacteriales bacterium
GTTTTGTTTTTGGCGGAGAGAGAGAGATTCGAACTCTCGGAACGGTATTAGCGTTCACACGATTTCCAGTCGTGCGCCTTAGACCAGCTCAGCCATCTCTCCATGCGACTTGACTATTATATCATAAGAAAAAATAAAAATCAAGTCTTTTTTAAAAAAATTTTAAGTTTTTTATTTGATAAGCTCAAGAATAAGATTTTCGGCTGTCTTGGGCTCGGCAAGTCCGTTTGTTCGGGACATGATATATCCCATCAGAGCGCGCAGGGCGTTGCTCTTTCCGTTCTTGTAGTCCTCTACCGATTTCGCATTCTTTGCTATCGCCTCTTTTGCAAGGGGAAGAAGAATATCTCTGCTTCGTATCTGTCGAAGTCCTTCGCCATCAACTATCTCTGCAGGGGTACGGCTCTCGCCCGCCCAAAGTCTTGCTATAAGCTTCTTTGCGGTGGGGGAGTTTATCTCCTTTTCTGCGCAGAGGTCTGCTATTCCTGCTATATGCTCGGCAGATATAGGACAGGAGAACTCCTCTTCGCTTGAAAGTCGCAGTATCTCACCAAGGAGAAGATTTGCAAGGGTCTTTCTGTGCGCGGTAAGCTCGGCGCACTTATCAAAGAGATTCGAAAGTCCCACGTCTGCCGACAGTATCTCGGCATCGTATTCGGACAGCCCGAGGCTCTGGGTATATATCGCCTTGCGCTCGTGGGGAAGTGTAGGAAGCTCCTTTCGTCTTCTCTCGATCTCCTCTCTGCTGACCTTTACGGGAAGCAGGTCGGGGTCGCGGAGGAAACGGTAATCCTCGGCGGTCTCTTTGGAACGAAGGCTTTCGGTCTTGCCGCTTGCGGCGTTATATCGTCTGGTCTGTCTGTATATGACCTTACCCTCGTCAAGCAGAGCGGTCTGACGGGCAAACTCGGCCTCGATCGCCTTTGCCACAAAGGAGAAGGAGTTTATATTCTTTATCTCGGTGCGGACGCCGTTTTCTATCTGTCCCTTGGGCTTTGCAGATATATTTACGTCGCATCTCATAGAGCCCTCGTTCATCTTACAGTCGGATATTCCAAGGCAGAGAAGGATAGAGCGAAGCTTTTTGAGATAGGTCCTTGCCTCCTCGGCAGAGTGTATATCGGGCTCTGAAACTATCTCGATAAGCGGAGTTCCGCAACGGTTGTAGTCGATAAAGGTATCTCCGTTTTTATCGTGGATAAGCTTTCCTGCGTCCTCCTCGATGTGTATTCGGGTGATTCCTATTCTCTTATCGTCACCGATATCGAGATATCCGTCGTAGCACAGGGGAACGTCGTATTGGGAGATCTGGTATGCCTTAGGCAGGTCGGGATAGAAATAATTCTTTCTGTCCATATAGGATATCTCGGATATGGAGCAGTTAAGGGCAAGTCCTGCGGTAACGGCATATTCCACCGCGCGTCGATTAAGCCTTGGCAGAGCGCCGGGCAGACCCATACAAATGGGGCAGACGTTGGTGTTGGGCTTGTCGCCGAAGGCAGAGGGGCAGGAGCAGAATATCTTTGATGCGGTCTTAAGCTCAACGTGCACCTCAAGACCTACCGTCATTTCGTACTTATTCATATCTCTCCTCCTTTCTCAAGGGCAGCCGCTATGCGATAGAGCTTTGCCTCTGAGCATTGCGCTCCCATAAGCTGAACGCCCACGGGGAGCGAGCCGTTCTCGCTGATAGGCAGGGAGATAGCGGGGAGTCCTGCCAGAGCCGCCAGTGCGCAGAATATATCGTCACTGCACGCCTCGAAGCTGAGCATACTGCTGTATCCAACCTCATACGCCGCAGTAGGAGCGGTGGGCAGGAGAATAGCGTCAAAGCGAGAGAGCGCCTCGCAGAGCTCGTGACCGATAAGTGCGCGCATATTGCAGGCATTCTCGTAAAGGTCGCTCTTATATTCGGAGGACAGCACCATAGTTCCAAAGAGGATACGGCGCTTTACCTCCTTGCCGATCCCTTCGGAACGGGAACGGCGGTAAAGACTGTCAAGGTCCTCGTAGCCCTTTGCTCTGAAGCCGTATCTTACTCCGTCGAAGCGGGCAAGGGTAGAGGACGCCTCGGCGCAGCTGATCGCGCAATATACGGCGTATGCCGACATAGCGTGGCGCAGAGAGATGCTCTCGACGGTTGCTCCAAGCTCTCTAAGACGTTCCACCGACAGGTCCATAGCGCGCTTGACCTCGGGGGATACAGCTCCGTCGGGGATATCCGAAATAAGAGCTATCTTCATTCCCTTGATGTCGCTGCCTATCTGGGCGCAGATATCACCCTTCAGCGAGAAGGAGGTTTCGTCCTTTACGTCCTTTCCGCAGAGATAGGATGTGATAAGGGCGTTATCGGCAACGTTGTAGGTGACAGCTCCCGCTATATCCATAGAGGGAGAAAAGCTTACGATTCCGTATCTTGAGACGCTTCCGTAGGTGGAGCGCATACCCACTACTCCGCAGAATGCGGCGGGCTGACGGATAGAGCCGCCCGTGTCTGTTCCAAGAGTGAAGGGGACCTGGCGCGCCGCTACGGCTGCCGCTGAGCCTCCGCTGCTTCCGCCTGCAACTCTTTGAAGGTCAAGGGGGTTGAGCGTTGTGCCGAACATAGAGCTTTCGGTGCTGACACCCATTGCGAATTCGTCAAGATTAGTCTTACCTATAAGCACCGCTCCTGCCGCCGACAGCCTTTCGATGACCGTAGCGTCATAGGGTGGGATATAATTTTCAAGCATTTTTGAGGAGCAGGTGGTACGGATACCCTTGGTACAGATATTGTCCTTTGCTCCGTAGGGGATGCCGTCGATAGCCGAGAGGGGTCTGCCCGAAAGTCTGCGGACGTCTGCCTCCTTGGCGCTCTTGATAGCGCCCTCGGCGTTGAGAGTAACGAAGGAATTTATCGACGCGGTGTCCTCAATTCTTTGAAGATATGCACGTGTCAGCTCCTCGGCGCTGTACTCCTTTTTTGCAAGTCCCTCCACGTGCTGTCGGAGGTTAAGAGAAATAAGCTCTTTCATATTATTCCTCCTCTCCGTTTATTACCTGAGGAACGGTGACGTAGTCCTCGGAGAGAGAGGGACAGCCCGAAAGCATAATGCTTCTTTGCTCCTCGCTGATTCTTTGGGGCTCGTCCTCGCGGCAGAGCTCCTCGGCGCACACGAAAGAAAAGGGCAGAGCTTTTTCCTCGGAGAGTATGCGGGGGTAGGTATAGTCTGCCATCTTCTTGAGCACCTCGCTGAGCGACGCGCGCTCCTCTGCTGAAAGAGTGAAGCGGGCAAGCATTGCAAGGCGGTCTATATTTATATCGGTTTCAATGTCAAATATTTCGTCCTTCATATAAACGACCTTTTCTTTAAAGTATATTTCCCGCGGTCAGCTTGACCAGCAGGGAACGGTTATCATTCTGGGTACGGGCATTGAGGGCGGCGCGGTTTCGACGGATCTCTCCGCACTTTTCACAGCGGTGGATAATAATAAAGCCGTGCTTTGAATCGGGCTCTGAACGGATGGGGCGCATAATTCCGCCGCATTCGTTGGCACGATCCCCCGGGTTTACGTCAACGTGAAGCGAGCAGAGGCAGAAGGGACAGTGATTACGCGAGCTGCTGCCCATAGGGAGCACCTCCTTGCCACAGTTGGCGCAGACGAAGGCGCTATCATTTTTTGTAAAGCGTTTTTGTTCCATGTTATTCTCCCAATGCCTTCTTGTCGTTCTTGGAAAGATTGACGCGGATGTTCTCGCGACGGTAGTCGTATATACACAGCGCGCCGTAGGCGGTCTTTTCGTAGTCAAGGTCGCCCTTGTAATATATCTGAGTGTGTATTGCTATCAGTGTTCCGCTATCCATAAGCTCCTGAAGATCCAAGGGCTCCTCGCCGTTTTCAAAGTCGAAAACGTAGCGGTAGAAATTATAGAGAGTGCTCTTTGCCCCCTCCTTGACGGTGCAGGGGATCCTTACCGTTCTTACGGTGTCAGTGCCGATATTATAGTTATCCTCGGTGTTCTCGGGGGTAAGGTCGATATAGACAAGCAGTGTCACGTCGAAAAGCTCCTCCTCGCGGTCGGGAACGGCAGAGAGAGAATAGTCGTTTGCCAGCGCTTTTATGGTGCTGTTGTTATATCTGAATACTATCTGCGCCTGATTTATCTCGGGGATAAATACCGCGTCGGGAACGCCGAAGTAGCCCTCGTTGCGCTCTGCGCGGGTCATGGTATCATAGACCTGATTAAAGGCGTAAAGCTCCTCGCCTTGCTGGTAATAAAGCTGGTTGAGCTTATCGTTTGGTGTGAGGTGGTCTAACCGATCGGGGGTTCCCGTAGAAAAAACTCTCCACAAGAGAAATATACAAATAGTCAGCGTAAGGCAGATGAAAAGAAATTTAAGAAGTCTGCCCGTACGTTTCAAAATTACCCATGCTCTTGACATAATTACTCCTTTGGGATATAATTATTATAATTATATCACTTACAGATAAATTTTTCAAGTAGAAGGAAACAAAATATAATGATATACGAGTATATTCCTCATAAAGACCCAAGACAGGCGACGGGGTTTTTGGTAATATGCCTTTCTGCGGCGGTGGGATTTTTCACCTTCCCCGCAATATTTCAGGATATGCCTCTGCGTTGGCTCTTTCAGCTTACCGGAGCGGCGTTTCTGGCGGCTGTGATATTCGTCTACACCCGATATATCGGTAAGAGCTTTATTTACAGGGTAGAGGAGCGAGAGGACGGAGCGGTGTTTACCGTTACCGAGGTGACCTCGAATGGCAGAAGCCGAGTTACGGTTTGCTGCTTTGCTCTTGAGAGCATTGAGGAGGCGCACAGACTTTCTCTTAGTGATGCGGACAAGAAAAAAGCTTTTGGGATAAAAGCCAAGAGAGAGCGCAGAAGGGTATTTAATTTCTGCCCCGATGCAAGTACGCCCGACGTGGCGTATCTCTTCGTTAAGGAGAACGGCGAGGGCTTTTTGGTAAAGGTGGCTACCGACCAAAGACTTTTCTCCTATTTTTCGAGAGAGGATTGACATAGAGCGCTAAGAGTGCTATAATACAGCTACAAAAAAGGAATAAACGTGAAATATGAGGCGCAAGCCTTTTGTCGGGCGCAAGCTCGGGGATAAGGAAACGGCGGTGAGAATCCGCGGCAACAGCCATTACCGTATTTAAGCGACAGCTTATAAGTCGGAATGCTTATCATTTCACGACTCGTAAGAGATCTCTCGGGCAGGTGGGGAGAGTGAGGCGGGATACGGCAGGGTATCCTTTGTTTTCGCGCGTCCTCCATTGGAGGGCGCTTTTGCTTTATCCTTTTGCATATAAACGAAAGGAAGTATTTGAAAATGAAGAATTTTATGAAGATCGCGCTGGCGATCGCACTTGCTTGTGTGTTGGCTCTTGGAATGATATCCTGTGGCCAGCCCGAGCCCACCGAAACCTTGGCTCCCGAGGAAACTATCGCCGCAGAGGGCCTTTGGGCAACCGCTACCTATCTTAAGAACGTTACGATCGGAGAGGGAAGCAAAGAGGTTATCGTTGACGTTGAGATCGACGGCAAGTCTATCGCTATTACCCTTAAGACCGACGCCGCAAATCTTGGCGAGGCTCTTTTTGAGGCTGAGCTTATAAACGATGCGTCCTTCTTTGATACCCTCAACGGAATCAAGGCGGATTGGGATGCCGACAGCGCATACTGGGGCTTCTATCAGGGCGAGGAGTATATGATGGTAGGCGTTGCGGATACCGCTATCAGCGGCGGGGAGAGATATAGATTTGTCTACTCCAAGTATTAAGAGAGCAAGGGGAATAAGCACTCTTGAGCTTGTTCTCTTCGCTATGTTCGGCTCGTTGATGTTCTGCTCGAAGCTGATAATGGAGGCCTTTCCAAACATTCACCTGCTCGGAATGTTTACTATGCTTCTTACCGTCACCTTCAGGGCAAAGGCGCTTATTCCCATATATATCTACGTAATGCTCAACGGACTTTACGCAGGATTTAATCCGTGGTGGGTACCCTATCTTTACATATGGACTATCCTTTGGGGAATAACTATGCTGTTGCCAAGGAATATGCCAAAGAGGGTAGCCTGTGTGGTATATCCCGCAGTCTGCTCGCTTCACGGCTTTGCCTACGGCGCTCTTTACGCGCCTGCTCAGGCATTAATGTTCGGATTTAATTTCCGGCAGACCGTAGCGTGGATAGTGTCGGGAATACCCTTTGATATTATTCACGGAGTGAGCAATATCTTTACGGGAATGCTGGTACTGCCCCTGTCGGAGCTTCTTAAAAAGTTACTGAGGAGCAGAGGAATTACACAAAAATAAAAGCAAGGGGAGCCCCGAAGGCTTGCATTCCTTCGGGGGATACCTCCTTGGTTTCTTTAAGTCCGCTATATAAACAAAGAAAAACGCCTCGTAAGGAGGCGTTTTTTATTAAAGCAGGGGTATTCCGTTTTCTTCGCAGATGCGGACGGTATCTGCATCCCACATACTCGACTGTACCTCGCCTATATGAGCGCAGCCCATCATAAGCATACACAGGCGGGACTGTCCTATACCTCCACCGATGGTGAGGGGAAGCTCGCCCTCAAGAAGCATTTTGTGGAAGGGGAGCTGACGGCGGTCGTCACAGCCTGCAATAGTCAGCTGACGGTCGAGAGCCTCGGGGTCAACTCTGATACCCATAGAGGATATTTCAAGAGCGCAGCCAAGGGTGTCGTTCCAGAAGAAAATATCACCGTTGAGCTGCCAGTCGTCATAGTCGGGGGCGCGGTTATCGTGGGGCTCGCCCGAGCGGAGCGCGCCGCCTATCTGCATAATAAACGCGGTCTTGTGCTCCTTAAGGTATGCGTTCTCACGCTCCTTGCCACTCATCTCGGGGTAGAGGTCCTCAAGCTCCTGGCTTGTGATAAAGGACACCTCGCGGCAGAGCTCGGTGGTAAGCTGAGGGAAGCGTACGCGCAGGCGGTCGTTGGTGTCGCAGATAGCGTCAACTATTGCCTTTACGATAAGCTTGAGATATTCAAGGTTTCGGGTTTCCTTGGTAATTATCTTTTCCCAGTCCCATTGGTCAACGTATATGGAGTGGACGTTGTCCAGCCACTCGTCGCGGCGGATAGCGTTCATGTCGGTGTAAAGTCCCTCTCCAACGCCGAACTTATATCTCTTCAGCGCAAGACGCTTCCACTTTGCAAGAGAGTGGACTACCTGAGCGTCAAGACCTATGGCGGGGATGTCGAAGGCAACGGGGCGCTCCTTGCCCGAAAGGTTGTCGTTAAGACCCGAATTCTCCGCAACGAAAAGGGGAGCCGAAACTCTCTTGAGGTGCAGAGCGGAGGCAAACTCGGTTTGGAAGGTGCGCTTTATATATTCGATTGCGCGCTGGGTACTGTAAGCGTCAAGCTGAGGCTTATAGCCCGCAGGTACGAAGGTTTTGTTCATAATATAGCTCCTTATGTGGAATAGAGTAATTATACTCTCTTTTCATTTGAATGTCAATAGTTAAAAGGTATTTGGAATAAGCTATTAAAAAATGCCCGTAGCTATTGACTAAGTGTCGGGGATGTGCTACAATATCCTCAGTAAAGCTTTTATCGTAAACGAAAGGACAAGAATATGAACGCACACAAAAAGAATTACGTAATAGTTACAGACTACATTAAGGCAAACACAGGCAAGGACGTGTCGGATAAGCTTCAGGCGCTTATTCTTGCAAATCCTAACAGAACCATATTCTTCCCCGACGGAGAATACGTTATCGCAAAGCCTATCTGCACTCCCGCAAACCCCAAGAACAGCGTAATGCTTGAGCTTTCCAACTATGCGGTCATCAAGGCTGCTGACAGCTGGACCGACAGCGAGGCTATGATCCGTCTTGGCGCGGCTGAGCCCTTTAACGATATAGACATCAACGGAAGCAACTA
>JAZQVZ010000065.1:0-11802 GCA_045632105.1 Eubacteriales bacterium
TATGCAGATATGCAACGGTAAATAACACCGTAGATAAAGAGGAATATGAGCACAGTTACAGATTTTGTACGGGCTGACAAGGAGTATTCCCAGCTTCTCGAGGCTATACTTTATGCCAAGAGAGCGAGGACACCGCTTCCTACGCTTGTGTCGGGTCTTTGTGAGGGCGCTACCGATGCGGTATACGCTTCGCTGATTGCCGATATAAAGACTAAGGATAAGCGGGCGGCTCTTCTTATCTGCCAAGACGAGAAGGAATGCGTAAGATTGCGCTCCTTTCTCAAAAAACAAGGGTTCAAGGTGGGCTTCTTCATAGGAAGAGATCTGACCTTTTATAACATTACCGCCTCCCATGAGTACGAGCATGAGAGGCTTAAGGTGCTTTCAGGGATAATTGACGGCATCTATGATGCGGTAGTCACCACTCCCGATGCGGCTCTTGGATATACCATTCCTCCCGAAAGACTAATAAACGCTAATAACGTGATAGAATACGGCAAGACGATTATCGAGCCTGCAGAGCTTGCTAAGCGCCTGACCGATGGCGGATACGCTCGCGTGGAGATGGTAGATGCTCCCGGACAGTTCGCTTTGCGTGGAGGCATATTTGATATTTACCCCGCAACTGCGAGATTTACCGACGTTGACGGGGCTGTTACGGTTGACACTGCGCCCTTTAGAATAGAGCTTTTCGGTGACGAGATCGACCGAATGGAGATATTTGATCCCGAAACTCAGAGAATGACGGTGACACTTGACAAAGCGGAGTTTTCTCCCGCGCGAGAGCTTTTGCTTGACGCCGAGCGCCGCGCTGAGCTTCGAGGCGCTATAAGCTCTTGGCGTGATAAATCCAAGGACGATCGCGCACGCGATGAGATGAGCCGTGAGCTTGCGGCTATCGATGGCGAGCACGAGCTGAATTTCCTTGATAAATATCTCACTCTGGTATATCCCGAGAGAGTTTGTCTGCTTGATTATTTCAGCAAGCAGAGCACTGTAATGATCCGCAATACCGTCGCTATGTATGAGCGTATAAAAGCAGCTGAATGGCATATAAATCAGACCGTAGAGGAGCTTCTTGAGGGCGGAACTATTGCGCCTCGATATACCGATTATGCGAAATCGTCCGAGCTTCTTGATATGTTTCTTGGAGATTGCGCTACGGTGCATTTTGATTCTCTTGGACAGGGAATGTCGGGCAAAAAGCTTGGCGCTCTCTTTACCTTCCGCACCAAGCACGTTGTGTCTTACAGCGAGAACCTTGAGCTTTTGTGCGAGGATATAGAAAGCTATAAGCGTGGTGGATACAGACTGTACGTTCTCGGCGAGAACGAGGCGGCTTGTAAAAATATTTGCTCTCTGCTTAACGACAGAGGCATACGCGCTCTTTGTGAAACCGAGAACGGTGAATATACGGCGGATACTCTGCCCAAGGATATAGTCCTTGTAGGATGGCGCAATATCGTGCGGGGCTACGAGATGACCTCGCCTCGCGTTGCAGTTCTGTCGACCGTTCCTGAAAACAGAGAGGGGGCTTATTCGGCTTCTTCGAAGCTTAAAAAACGTAAAAAGAAGAGAAGCGGAACCGAGACCATACTTTCCTATAACGACCTTGAGGTGGGAGATTTCGTAGTTCACGAGATCCACGGTATAGGTCAGTATATGGGCATTGAAAACCTTAAGGTAGACGGCGTCAGCCGTGACTATATAAACATCCGCTATGCGGGAAGCGACAGACTCTTTTTGCCTGTTGATAAGCTGGATATGGTGTCTAAGTATATAGGCGCTCATTCGGACGACGGACTTGTGAAGCTTTCTCGCTTCGGCGGCGGAGAATGGGGCAGAGCAAAGGCTAAGGCCAAGGCGGCGGTAAAGGATATCGCTAAGGATCTTATCAAGCTTTACGCAGAGCGCTCTCGCCGACCGGGATTTGCGTTCCCCGAGGATGACGAGCTTCAGGCTGATTTTGAGGCGGCGTTTGAATATGACGAGACCGACGGACAGCTTGCGGCTATCGAGGATATAAAAGAGGATATGATGCGCCCCACGCCTATGGATCGACTGCTTTGCGGTGACGTGGGATTCGGTAAGACCGAGGTGGCTATGAGAGCTGCATATAAGGCGGTGCTTGGAGGAAAGCAGGTTGCAATACTTGTTCCTACCACTATTCTTGCCCTTCAGCATTACCAGACGCTTGTCAGCCGAATGAGAGCATTTTCGGTAAACGTGGATATGATATCCCGTTTCCGAACTCCCAAGCAACAAGCGCAGTCACTCAGAAAGCTTAAGAGGGGTGACACTGACGTTATCGTTGGCACTCACAGGCTTATAGGCAAGGATATAGAATTTAAGGATCTTGGACTTCTTATAGTTGACGAGGAGCAGAGATTCGGTGTTTCCCAAAAGGAAAAGCTGAAGCAGATGGCGGGAAATATAGACGTTCTTACCCTTACGGCTACTCCTATCCCCAGAACTCTTAATATGGCAATGGGTGGAATCCGTGATATATCGGTGCTTGACGAGGCGCCGGGTGACAGACTTCCCGTGCAGACCTACGTTCTTGAGCACGATGAGCTTATAATTATGGAGGCTATACGCCGAGAGCTTCGCAGAGGTGGTCAGGTGTTCTATCTGTACAACTTTGTTGAGAGCATTGACAGCTGCGCTGCAAAGCTCGCAAAGGCTATTCCTGAGGCGAGAATAACCGTGGCTCACGGAAAGATGGATAAGGAACAGCTTGAGGATATCTGGAGCGAGATGCTGTCGGGAGAGATAGACATTCTCGTATGTACCACCATAATAGAAACGGGAGTCGATATACCCAACGCCAACACGCTGATAGTTGAAAATTCTCAGCGTCTGGGACTTTCTCAGCTTCACCAGATAAGAGGGCGAGTAGGTCGTTCCTCGAGAAGAGCATATGCTTACTTCACATATCCTAAGGATAGAACTGTCAATGAGATAGCCACCAAGCGACTTGAGGCTATAAGAGATTACGCCGAATTCGGCGCGGGCTTTAAGATAGCCATTCGCGACCTTGAAATAAGAGGTGCGGGCAACCTGCTTGGAGCAGAGCAGCACGGACATCTTGATGCGGTGGGTTATGAGCTTTATATCAAGCTGCTCAACGAGGCAGTGCTTGAGGAAAAGGGTGAGAAGATCCCCGAAAAGCGCGAATGTACGCTTACGCTCCGCAGTGACGCCTTTATATCCGAGAAATACGTACCCTATTCGGCTCAGAGAATGGGCCTTTACAAGCGTATCGCTATGCTTGATAGCCGCGAGGATAGGGATGATATAATCGACGAGCTTATCGATCGTTACGGTGATATTCCCAAGGCTACTATGGATCTTCTTACCATCGCCATCGCTCGTTCTGCGGCTATGCGCTGCGGAATACTCAACATCGTTGAGGAGCAGAGCGAGATAAGGATACTGCCCTCGGTATTTGACTTTGAGGTCTGGTCGGAGCTTACCGCAGACCCCAAGTATAAGGGCAGAATAAGGGTAACTATGTCCGAGCCTCCCTGTATAATATTCAGGAAGCAGAAGGGTGATAAGGTGCCCGAGCTCTTGCTTGAGCTCTTTGAGAAATACGAAGTGTTGCTTAAGGAATATATGTAACTCTTTTTACGAAAAGAAAGGAAATATAACCGATGAAAATGATAAAAAGGATGATCGCTTTTGTCCTTGCCTGTGTGCTTTTGGCGCTCTGTTTTGCATCCTGCGCATCGAAGAGCAAGCCTCTTCTTACTCTTGACGACAGCGAGATATCTGTAAATCTTTTTGAGCTTTATCTCTCTAGAATGAAGGGAATGCTTTGCACTGCTGCAAACTTTGGAAGCAGTGCTACCAAGGCAGACTTTTGGGATACCTGGCTTGACGTGACCAATAGAACCACCTACAATTCTTACTACACAGAGGTGGTCCTTGAGGCGGCAAAGGGGTATCTGGCTGCGCTGGCTCTCTTTGAGGAGATGGGCCTTGAGCTTCCCGATTCCTATACCGACGAGATAGACGAGGAGATGGAAAGATTGGTGAATAGCGAGGCTGACGGCTCTAAGACTGCGTTTAATGCTATCGTTGGAGAGTACGGTGTAAACTACGATATGCTTCGCGAGGCGTATATAATCGAGGCTAAGATAGCATATCTTCAGCAGGAGCTTTTCGGTAAAAACGGCTCCAAGGTAGGCGCTAATATTATTGATCAGTACTATAAAGATAACTACGCTCGATTCAAGCAGGTGTTCTTCTATACCTACGAGTACGTATATGAAACCGACGAAAATAACGACGTTATATATTACAGCTCCAGTGGAAGCATAGCCTACGATCGCGAAAACGGAGCTCCCAAGATCGACGTGGATGGTAATTACGTTACTGATAAAAACGGAGATCGAGTGTTCGTGTATATCGACGACAAGGGCGAAGAGAGAATAGCCTATGACAGAGAAAAGGGCGTAAGACATGCGAAGACCGCCGCCAACGGAGAGAACGTAGTCAGATATTATAACGAAACCGAGATGGAGATCATCAGGGAAGAGGCAAAGGACGTAGTATCTCAAGTGAAGAATGCAGATGAAGACAGCAAGACACGTACCTTTGATAAGCTCGTGGACGAGATGAGCGAGGACTCGGGCAAGAACGAATATCCCGACGGATATTATCTTACTGCTGATACCAACTACGCTGCAATCGAGGTTCAAAAGGCCCTCTTTGATATGGAGATCGGCGAGGTCAGAATGATAGAGTCTGACTACGGATATCACGTAATTATGAGATATGAGCTTGAGGAAGCGGCTTATACCAAGGACGCTTACAAGAACCTTTTCATAAGCAACAGCACCGGAACCTATATGTTTATGGAGGATCTTATAAGCGAGCTTCTTACCGAGTACCTTAAGCCCTACAAGGACCGTGTAAGCGTTGACGAGGATCTGCTTTCTACCGTGGATATAAAGAGAGCTGCCGTAAACTTTTATTATTAAAACTATTGACAAGAGTTTGCGACTGTGGTATAATCCAAGCATAAAAACCGCATAGAAGTCGGGGGTGCCCACTATGGCTGAGATGGCGAGAGCCAAACCCTTTAACCTGATACGGATAATGCCGTCGTAGGGAGATGATTTCGTTTGGGTGGCTGCAGACGCCGAAAATGAAACCTTTACCGCACGGAGATTTCCGTGCGGTTTTTAAATTTTATTTTCGGAGATTTATTATGAACAAAACTGCACTAAAAACTCAAAGATTGACTACATCCGCCGTTATGGTGGCGCTTGCCACCATACTTGCAATGGTGTGCGCGGTCATTCCGTTTCTCAATCTGCCCTTTGGCGGGGGATTCACGGTGGCAAGCATGCTTCCCATAGTTATAATATCGTATATGTACGGTATGCCCTGGGGCTTCTTTACCGCGGGGGTGTATTCGGGAATACAGATAGTTATGGACCTGTATCTTGGCAAGGGCTCTGCGCTGATAGCTCTGTTTATGCCTAACAGCGACAGCTTTATGGGATACGGCGCCGCAGTAGCGATACTTTTTATTGACTACGTTCTTGCCTATTCTATGTTAGGCTTTGGCGGAGCCTTCAGAAACAAGATCAAGAACAAGACCGTGGCGCTCTCGCTTGGTTGCGTTCTTGCGTTGAGCCTTCGCTATCTTGCCCATATCGCTTCGGGATATATCTTTTACGGGGCTTGGGCTGAGTGGTTCTTCTCTCAGGAGAACTTTTATTCGATAGGGGATTGGATACTCGGAACCTTCGACGGCCGCGGACTTGCGCTGATATATTCGGTGTTCTATAACGGACTTTATATGATACCTGAAATAATTATTACCACGGTTGCGGCGGTGGCAGTGAGCAGACTTCCCGTTGTAAAAAAGAGAGCGTAAAGATTATTGACAAGCAAGGGCTTTTGTGCTATAATCAAGTGAACTTTGTTGAACGGTCGCGCGGTATGTTGCCGAAAGGTATTACCGTGAGGAAAGTCCGGGCTTCATAGGGCAGGATAACTGATAACGTCAGTCGGAGGCGACTCCCGGGAAAGTGCAACAGAAATAAACCGCCTCGCAAGAGGTAAGGATGGAAAGGCGAGGTAAGAGCTCACCCACTCCTATGGTAACATAGGTTTGCTGTAAACCCTATCCGAAGCAACACCGTATGCGGATCGTTTGCCCGACATATATCCGCGGGTGGCAGAGGGCGTAAGCCCTTGAGCTTTACGGTGACGTAAAGCAAAGATAGATGACCGTTCTCGACAGAACCCGGCTTACAGATGAAGTTCAAAAAAACACGGACAAATGTCCGTGTTTTTTATTTTTCGCTGTCTTTAATTCCAATGAAATAATCGGCAGAAACTCCGTAAAATTGGCATAGCTTTATTAAATCGTCTATTTTTAATTCTGCGCGTCCGTCTTCGATATGGCTGTAGCCCTGTTGAGATTTGTTTATTACGGCTCCAACGGCTTTTTGTGTTAAATCGCGATCTTCTCTTAGGTTTCGCATTCTTGTGCGGTAGTCCATAGTTCAATCTCCTTTTGTGATATTATAGAAATATTAACATACTCACAAATTGAGTATTGACAAATACTCAAAAATTGAGTATAATGTATGTACAGTTTTATATTTCTGCAAAGGAGAGAAAAATGAAAAACAAACAGTTAAAATGTAAAGCTTGTGGAAACGAGCAGGTCAATCCCAAAATGAAGAGATGCCCTAATTGCCAGGCGAAGCTGCCGACACCCATATTCAAAAAATGGTGGTTTTGGGTTATAATCGTTGTAGTTGTTGCGGTTATAGGATCGGGAATGGGTAGCGCTGAGCCTTCTGAAAACGGTGGTTCAAACGGAAGCCCTTCCACTGAGCAATATGAAGTGGTAGATATAGATACCATGATAGAGGCTTTGGAGCAGAATGCTCTTAAGGCTGAAAAGGAGTATCAGAACAAGAAGGTTGAGATAACCGGAAAGATAGCAAGCTTTGATAGCGACGGAAGTTACATTACGATAGAGTCTGTTAATGCGGGTCAGTGGAATTTTGATACTATAATGTGCTATATTAAAAACGATGAGCAGAGAGAGTTTTTGATGAACAAATCCAAGGGAGATACTATTACCGTGAAGGGAAAGATAACCAGCGTCGGTGAGGTCTTGGGTTATTCCATAAATATAGACAGCGTTAAATAAAGCGAAAGAGCGTGAGGAAACTCACGCTCTTTTTTGTTTTTCTATGTATTCTATTCCTACTGCTCCAAGGAGAATTGCGATAAAGCTTACAAGGGAGTGCTCGATCATTGGGAAGAAGCGATGGTAGAGAAAGAGAGGGGTGCTATCCTTGAAAAAGCTTGACATAAAAAGAATCGCCGTAGCGTGACATATTACCGTAAAAAGACCGTAGTGTAAAAGTCTGCGAGAATGACGGGAAAATGTAAAAATATGCATATTTTTCTCCTTGCTTGTGAAATTTTATGTATTTTTGAGCACGTTTGATATTTTTGAAAAAACGCCCGTAAATTTTATATTTTCAGGTTAATTATAACCGATTTTGAGCTTTATTTCAAGAAACATATTTTGGAAAGGAAAATTTTTACAAAATATTTTGGGATTGCTTCTAAAAAACGACCGACTACTTGCGAAAATATTGCATAATTATTCAAAAAATGCCATAATTTGATTTTGTTCTTGTGCGAGAGCTTGACAAGTGCCACAAAATCTTGAAAAAACAGCGATAAAATGCGAAAAACCTTAATTATTTTTCCCTTTGCGGAGTAGTGTATAATGGGAACACGTGAAGCGCAGACTTCGCTGAAAGGAGATTGTTAAATGTACAAGACACAAATCGAAAAATTCGTAGTAAGAGAAAATATCAGCACCTCGGTGATGATAGAAAAGAACACCAATGGTGCTCATTACGCACTGGTAAAAATAAGCCTGTTCGGGAAGGAAAGCTTCGCCATCTGCGTTCTCGGTGACGGTTACGCCTTTGAAACCGTGGGTGAGAGCGCAAGGGAATCGAAAAGACTTTTTGATCTGGTGGTCAAGGAGGAGGCGTCTCCTACGCACCTGTTTGATATTGTAAGCGACTTCAGAAAAGAAAATGAATAAATAATCGCTTATTTTTCTTTTTTTGAGAAAAAGTATTTACTTGTGACGGTTTTTGTGATAAAATACAAGGGTATTTTGATTTTTACGAGAGGAAGTACATAGATAATGAAGTGCCCCGCATGCGGATTTGCAGACAGTAAGGTAATAGATTCAAGACACGTGGAGGAGGGTAACAGCATTCGCAGAAGACGTGAATGTCTTGCCTGCCAGAAGCGTTACACCACCTTTGAGATAGTAGAAACCGTACAGATAATCGTCGTCAAGAAGGACGGCACCAAGGAGCTTTTCGATAAGAACAAGCTTCTTTCGGGTCTGCTTAAGGCATGTCAGAAGCGCCCTGTAAACGCTGAGGATATCGCTCTTGAGATCGAGGGTGAGCTTCAAAATTCTCTTAGAAATGAGATCACCACCAACGAGATAGGTGAGATAGTTATGAACAAGCTTAAGGAGAAGGACGAGGTTGCGTACGTGCGTTTTGCATCGGTATATCGCGAGTTTAAGGATATCGAAACCTTCCTCACCGAGCTCAGCAGACTTAAGAGCAATAATTGAGTATTTTAAAAGCGGACGTTTGTCCGCTTTTTTATTTTAAATTTCTTCTATATTTTTTAAATTGTTTTGTAAAAATCTATTGAAAAATGTAGCAAATTATGTTATAATATTATGAATTGTGAAAAATTTAACTTTCTGCACTATTTGTATAGCAAAAACCAAGTAATTATTAGGCAAACAAAACAAAAAGACTGAGAGGTAATTTTTATGAAAGTAACAGTATGTATCGGTAGCAGTTGTCACATTAAGGGATCCCGCAGAGTAGTAGAACAGCTTCAGGCTCTTATTGCAGAAAATAACCTTGGAGAAAAGGTTGCTCTTGGCGGTACCTTCTGTCTTGGAAACTGTCAGCAGGGCGTTTGCGTTATGGTCGACGACCAGTTCCATTCTGTGTCCCCCGAAGCCGTAAACGATTTCTTCGCAAACGAGATCATGGCAAAGGTATAATGCCGTGTTAATAGTTCAGATTTGTGTCGGATCATCCTGCCATCTGAAGGGTTCTTCCGAAATAGTTCAGCTGTTTGAGGAAGCTATTGCAGAGCACCATATTGATGACGAGGTGGTTCTTACGGGAAGCTTCTGCATCGGACAGTGCAACAGAGTAGGTGTTACCGTGCAGGTGAACGATGACGTCCACGTAGGTGTGACGAGAGAAAATTTCAGAGAGTTTTTCAAGACCAATATACTTGACGTAATTGAGAACGAAAGGAAGTGACGAGTTTGGGAAACTGCTTGACACTTAAAAAATCGAATTGCAAAAACTGTTATAAGTGTATACGTCACTGTCCCGTAAAGGCTATACGCTTTTCGGGTAACCAGGCTCATATTATTGGCAACGAGTGCATTTTGTGCGGACATTGCTTTGTTGTATGTCCTCAGAATGCAAAGGAGATAGTTGACGGTACCGAGAAGGCAAGAGTATTGCTCCAGAGCGGAGATCCCGTTGTAGTCAGCCTTGCTCCTTCGTTTATAGCAAACTACGATGGCGTCGGCATAGAGTCTATGCGCCGCGCGTTGAAGAAGCTTGGCTTCTATGACGTAGAAGAAACTGCGGTAGGTGCGACCATCGTTAAGAACGAGTACGAGCGTATGCTCCGTGAGGAGGATAGAAACATAATCATCACCTCCTGCTGCCACTCGATCAATCTGCTTATACAAAAATATTTCCCCGCGTCCCTCGAATATCTTGCAGACGTTATGTCGCCTATGCAGGCGCATTGCGTGGACATAAAGAAGAGAATGCCCAATGCAAAGACGGTGTTCGTCGGTCCCTGCGTTGCCAAGAAGGACGAGGCGGAGTATTACGAGGGAATAGTTGATGCGGTTCTTACCTTTGAGGAGCTGACCAGCTGGCTGGCAAGTGAGAATATCGAGCTGGAGAAGGAGATAGACGAAACTCCCGAGAGCCGAGCGAGATTCTTCCCGACCGCAGGCGGCGTGCTTAAGACCATGGCGCAGAATGCCCCCGGTTATACTTATCTTGCGCTTGACGGTGTAGAGAACTGTATTGCGGCGCTTAAGGATATCGAATGCGGAAAGATCCATAATTGCTTTATTGAAATGTCTGCTTGCGTAGGCAGCTGTATTGGTGGTCCCGTTATGGAGAAGTACCACAGCACAGCGCCTGTCAAGGATTTTATAACCGTCGCAAATTATGCGGGAAACCGCGATTTCGACGTAGATCAGCCCGCTCCTATGGATCTTAAGAAGAACTTTACGATGATAGCTCAGAAGCTGGCTCAGCCCTCTGAGAACGAGATCATGACCGTTCTTCGCCAGATGGGCAAGTTCAAGCCCTCAGATGAGCTTAACTGTGGCTCCTGCGGATACAACTCCTGCCGAGATAAGGCTATTGCCATTATTCACGGCAAGTCCGAGATATCCATGTGTCTGCCCTACCTTAAGGATAAGGCAGAGAGCTTCTCGGATACTATCGTAAAGAACACTCCCAACGGACTTATCGTGCTTAACGAAAATCTTGAGGTTCAGCAGATCAATAGAGCCGCGCGTAAGATAATGAACATCCGTTCTGAGTCCGACGTGCTTGGCGAGCCTGTTATCAGAATTCTCGACCCTACTATCTTCGTCAAGGCGAAGAACAGCGGACGAGGTGTGAGAAACGACCGTACGTATCTTGCAGAATATAAGAGATACGTTGATCAGACCGTTCTTTACGATCCCGAATCCAGACTGCTTATCGGTATTATGCGTGACGTGACCGACGAGGAATCCGAGCGCGAGAAGAAGGCAAGGATCAACCAGAAGACGGTGGAGGTTGCCGACAGCGTTGTTGAAAAGCAGATGAGAATAGTTCAGGAGATAGCGTCGCTCCTTGGAGAGACCGCTGCGGAAACAAAGATCGCCCTGACAAAGCTGAAGGAGTCTATCGGAGATGAATGATCTTTGCGCAGATATAGGCTACAAAAGCATAAACCACGTTGGCGAGGAGCTTTGCGGCGACCACGTTGACGTAGTAGAGGAGAATGAAAATTCCACGGTCATCGTTCTTGCTGACGGTCTTGGCTCGGGAGTTAAGGCAAGTATTCTGTCAACGCTCACCTCCAAGATAATCTCGACGATGATGGCGGCAGGGCTTCCCATTGAGGAGTGCGTTGAGACTATCGCAGGCGCGCTTCCCGTATGCTCTGTAAGAGGAGTTGCTTATTCGACCTTTACGATCATGCATCTCATGAATAATGAGGTAGCCGAGATAATTCAGTATGACAACCCACACGTTATAATTATCCGAGATTTTGAGATCTACGATTATCCTAAGACCGAGATGAATATTGGCGGAAAGAGGATATACAAATCTACGGTCAAGCTTCAGGAAAATGACGTGTTCATCGCGATGAGCGACGGATGTCCTCACGCGGGAATGGGTAGAAAGTATAACTTCGGCTGGAGGAGAGAGGATATTGCAGATTATATGCAGACGCTCGTGGCGGGCGGATATACTGCCAAGAATCTTTCCACTATGCTGGTAGACGAGTGTGACAATCTTTACGACCACGAGCCGGGTGACGATACCACCGCTTGCGTTGTGAAGATACGTAAGAGAGAGCCTATGAACATTCTGTTCGGCCCTCCCTCGAATCGCGACGACGCCAACCGTATGATGTCGCTGTTCTTCTCCAAGGAGGGCA
>JAZQVZ010000066.1:0-2764 GCA_045632105.1 Eubacteriales bacterium
CCTGAGCTGCTCTGCGTGAAAGCACGGCTATCAGGCGCCCCTCCTCCTTGCGAAATCCGGTAACCTTAAATGCAATAGGCTTTCCTACGCGGGTTATCACGGCAATATCCTTTATTACCTCGCCTGAGCGGCAGAAAACGCTTTCTTCCTTTTCGATAATGCCCTCGATACCGCCAAGATCCACATGAAGACGCATAGCGCTATCGCAGAGGCGCACCGTGGATTCGAGGATCTTTCCCTCCACGAATGCCCGTTCAAGTCCCCCAAGAGAGGATATATATTCAAGATTTTCACTGAGTGAGATAAGAGAGCCCTCGGGAGCGTATAGATTTTTCATAGTTAGACCTCCGTAACTTTTTTATATTTACATACTAAAGATTATGAGACAGAGCGGGGAATTATTACAACAAAAATAAGGCTGTTGATAACAGCCTTAAATTTGCGCTCTCATTCGGTTGAGCGCGCCCTTTTCAAGTCTTGATACCTGTGCCTGAGATATACCTATCTCCTGCGCTATCTCGGTTTGGGTCTTGTTTTTGTAATAGCGGAGCATTATGATTTTTTGCTCACGCTCGGAAAGACAGCGCATCGCCTCGCGTAGCACGATGTTTTCAAGCCATATCTCCTCTGAGCTGTTGGCGTCGCTTAATTGGTCGATAACGTATATCGAATCACCGTTGTCGCTGAATACGGGTTCATAGAGAGAAATGGGCTCTATTATAGCCTCCATAGCTTGTACCACCGCTTCCTTCCTTTCGTTTAAGCGCGCGGCTATCTCATCGGCTGTGGGCTCACATTCCTTTTCGCGTGTCAGCTCCTCGCGAGCCTGCAATGCTTTGTAGGCAAGATCTCGCACAGATCGGCTGATACGGATAGAGTTGTTGTCGCGCAGGTATCGACGTATCTCGCCGATTATCATTGGAACCGCGTAGGTGGAGAACTTAACGTCAAGCTCTGTGTTGAAGTTATCAACAGCCTTGACAAGTCCAATACAGCCAACCTGAAAAAGATCGTCAACGTTTTCGCGTCTTCCTGTGAAGCGCTGAATAATGCTCAGCACAAGACGGAGATTGCCGTAGATCAGCTCCTGTCTTGCACACATATCTCCTTGCTTTGCACGGAGCAGGAGATCGCGTTTTTCATCATCGGACAGTACCTTGAGAGTCGAGGTGTTCACACCGCATATTTCAACCTTATTGTAATACATAAGCACTCCCAAATTTTATTTTTCTGGAATGAGTATTTGCCGATAGCAAGCGTCGGTATTCATAAAAAATATGGCAAATGTTTCCGATGGGAATATGTAAACAAAATGTTAAAAAAAACGAAAATATATTTTAATTTTCCGCATAAATGATATAATGTATTATAGAATGGTAATGTGTGGAATGCGTTGAAATCAAAGGGGAAATAAGATGACGTTAGTAATTCTTGCCGCAGGTATGGGTTCGCGTTATGGGGGTCTGAAGCAGATCGATCCTATAACCAAAAACGGAGAGTTTATTATAGATTTTTCTGTGTATGATGCCATAGCAAGCGGTTTTGATAAGATAGTTTTCGTTATTAAAGAGGAAAATCTCGAGCTTTTCCGCGAAACCGTGGGAAAGAGATTTGAAAACAAGGTAAATGTCGAGTACGTCTTCCAGAAGCTTGACGATATTCCCGCGGGCTTTTCGGTACCCAAGGGCAGAGAAAAGCCTTGGGGCACGGGACAGGCACTGTTGGCGGCAAAAGACGCAGTCAACGGACCCTTTGCGGTTATAAATGCAGACGATTTCTACGGAAGAGATGCGTACAGACTTCTCGCAGCCCATTTCGACGGTAAGAAGGTCGAAAGCGGCGAGTATTGTATGATAGGCTACGTTCTTAAAAACACGCTTACCGAAAACGGTACAGTATCAAGAGGCGTATGCCGTGTAAATAGCGACGGAATGCTTGAAAGTGTTGAGGAAATACCCTCTATAAGAAGAGAGGGCGACGTGGCTGTTTGTGGAGATGTTAAGCTTGCGCTTGACAGCGTCGTTTCTATGAACTGCTGGGGCTTTACACCCGATATATTTGAGGCGCTCGAGAAGGGCTTTGCAGAGTTTCTGTCCAAGGACCACGAAAACAAGCTTAAGTGTGAATATTATTTGCCCTTAGCGGTGTGTGATATGCTGGCAAGGGGCGAGTGCAGCGTAAGAGTATATTCCTCGCGTGACGCTTGGTACGGAGTTACCTACAAGGAGGATAAGCCCTCCGTTATTAAAAGCATACAAGCCCTGAAGGATAAGGGCGTGTATCCCGAATCGGTTTCAAATAATTAAAATATAAATTAAAGAAAAGAGGTAGAAAAAATGGCAATTTTGATCACAGGCGGAGCAGGTTATATTGGCTCGCATACAATGGTAGAGCTGCTTAATGCAGGTAGAGAGCTTGTCGTTGTTGATAACTTTGTTAACAGTAAGCCCGTAGCGCTCGAGAGAGTTAAGCAGATCACGGGTAAGGATTTCAAGTTCTACGAGGTAGATCTTCTCGATTACGAGGGACTTAACAAGGTCTTCGAGGAGAACGACATTGACAGCTGTATTCACTTTGCCGGTCTTAAGGCAGTTGGAGAGTCTTGCTTGAAGCCTCTGCTTTACTATCATAACAACATAACAGGAACCCTCAATCTCTGCGACATCATGCAGAAGCACGGAGCAAAGAGAATTGTATTCAGCTCCTCTGCAACAGTTTACGGAAACCCCGCAAGCGTTCCGATAACCGAGGATTTCCCCCTTTC
>JAZQVZ010000067.1:0-4158 GCA_045632105.1 Eubacteriales bacterium
TTCTACAAGACCAAGGATATACATATCCACTTCCCCGAGGGCGCGGTTCCCAAGGACGGCCCCTCCGCAGGCGTGACTATGCTGACGGCTCTCGTCAGCGCGCTGTCGGGCAGAGCGGTAAGACGCGATATTGCAATGACAGGCGAGATATCGCTTCGCGGCAGAGTTCTTGCTATCGGCGGACTTAAGGAAAAGACCATGGCGGCGCTGACCTACGGCGTTCGCGACGTGCTTATTCCCGAGGATAATATGAAGAATCTCGAGGAGCTTGACAAGGCGGTCATCGAGGGCTTGAATTTCATTTCCTGCCGCACCGCTGCCGACGTGCTCAAGCACGCTCTGCGCCCCTCTCTGATATCCACTCCCTGCTCCTGTGAGGAGAGCGGAAGCGAAGAATTTATCCCCACCCCCCATTGCTCCGACGTAAGCGTTGGAGTCAGATGCAAGGATAACTAAGATACGCTTACGCGTATAAACTTTTTCTTTTGACGGCGCAGGCGCAAAAGAAAAAGTTACAAAAAGAAAACGCCGAAGGGAGTTTCGCTCTCTGCGGAGAGCGCCAAGGGCTCCTCGCCCTTGACCTCGCCGCCTTTTGAAAAAGGCGGGCGAAAACTTTCAAAAAGGGGCGGAAACTTTACACACTCTTTACGAGGTACATTATGGCACTGAATACTCAAAACGTAAATCTTAAAATAAGCGCGGGTCAGCCCAAGCAGATACCCGGAGATCCTATTCCTCAGGTTGCCTTCTCGGGTCGCTCCAACGTGGGCAAGAGCTCGCTTATAAATACCCTTCTTAGCAGAAAAAGTCTGGCTCGCGTCAGCTCTGCTCCCGGTAAGACTATTACCATAAACTTCTACGAGGTCGACAAAAAGATGTTCCTCGTTGACCTTCCCGGCTACGGCTTTGCGAAGCGTACTCTCGAGGACAAGAAGCAGTGGTCGGCTCTCACCGACGGCTATTTCACCTCTAACAGAAATATCGACCGCGTTGCTCTCATAGTTCAGCTTATCGACAGCCGCATCGGTCCCACAAAGGACGACGAGATGATGCTTGAATATCTCTCCGCCGTGGGTCTGCCCTTCGTTATCGCGGCTACCAAGACCGACAAGCTCAACGCCACCGAGCGCAAGAAGAATCTTGCAGACATCGCCGCTCATCCTCTGGTAAACGGCGCTAAGGTCATCCCCTTCTCCTCTCTCAAGGGCGAGGGCAAGGAGGAGCTTTGGAAGACCATCTTCGCATACGCCAAGATCTGACGGAGAGAAAAATGACCAGAATAATTATGATCCGCCACGGACAGAGCGTGGCAAACTTCCAGTCGAGATTTGCGGGACACAGCGATTTCGATCTGACCGAGCTTGGCAGACAGCAGGCTGAGGCGGCGGCTGAATATCTTTTTGAAAAGGGTGAAAAAATAGACGCGATATACTCAAGCGATCTGCTTCGCGCCCACAACACCGCCCTCCCCTTCAGCGAGAAATACGGTCTGCCCATAAACGACACCCAGGGGCTCCGCGAGATATACGCAGGAAGCTGGGAGTCTATGCACGTAGAGGATATCTATCAGAAATACCGTGACGATTTCGTCACCTGGCGAACAGATTTCTCCAATGCTAAATGCACCGACGGAGAATCGGTAGCGGAGCTTTACCGGAGAATAGTCGCCTTCGTTTGCAAGCTTGCAAACGAGAACGACGGAAAGACCCTGCTTCTTGCCACCCACGCCACACCCGTCAGAGCCATCGACTGCTTCTCGCGAGGCTGGGGCGCTGAACGTATAGGCGAGGTAAGCTTCGTTCGAAACTCCTCGATGAATATTTTCGAGTACTCTGACGGCGCTATCACACCTGTTGAGGTGGACATAGTATCCCATCTGGACGACGCTATGATAACCGAGGTACCCAAAAATCTCAACGACATAAAGAATAAATAATTTCAAGGTAGAAAAATGATAATCCACAGCCATTTCGATATAAACGAAAAGGGTCACCTGACCATAGGCGGAGCCGATGCGGTAGATCTCGCAAAGGAATTCGGCACCCCTGCGTATATACTTGACGAAAACGTAATAAGAGAAAACTGCAGAAAATATCTCCGCGCCGCCACCGCTGAATTCGGCGCTGACGCGCTCCCCCTCTATGCATCCAAGGCGCTCTGCTTTACGGGTATCTACAAGATAGCCGCAGAGGAGGGTCTGGGAGTTGACTGCGTTTCGGGTGGAGAGCTTTACACCGCCAAGGCGGCAGGCTTCCCCGCAGAGCGCATCTATTTCCACGGCAACAACAAGACCGACAGAGATATACGCGACGCTATGGATATGGGCGTTGGCAGATTCGTTGTGGACAACCTCGACGAGCTTGCAGCCGTTTCGGCAGAGGCAAGACGCCGCGGCTTCACACAGGGAATACTGCTTCGCATCACCCCCGGCATCGACCCCCACACCCACCGAGCAATAGTTACGGGCAACGTTGACTCCAAGTTCGGCTCGGCTATCGTTACGGGTCAGGCTATGGATATAGTAAAGAAGGCTATCGCCACCGATGGCGTTGAGCTTATCGGACTTCACTGTCATATAGGCTCACAAATTTTCGACATCGAGCCCTTCTCCGATGCGGCGGATATTATGGTGCGCTTTATAGCCGACATAAAGAAGGAATGTAATTACGAGATCCGCGAGCTCAACCTCGGCGGAGGACTTGGCGTAAGATACACCGAGGACGACCGCGAGATAGATTACGAAAGGGCTATCGCAGACATCGCCGCTATCGTGCGCTCCTACTGCGCAGAGAACGGCATCAAGATGCCCCGAGTTATCCTCGAGCCCGGTCGTTCCTTAGTTGCGGCGGCGGGCGCTACCCTCTACACCGTAGGCTCGGTGAAGGAGATACCCGGCTTCAGAAACTACGTATCCGTTGACGGCGGAATGCCCGACAACCCCCGATACGCTCTCTATCAGTCGCGCTACACCGCTCTTATTGCCAACAAGGCTGCCGAGCCCCGCGACTACAAGGCGACCCTTGCAGGCAGATGCTGTGAGTCGGGCGACCTTTTGGGAGAGAATATGGAGATACAGAAGGCAGAGAGAGGCGATATCCTCGCCGTTCTGGTAACAGGCGCATATAATTACTCTATGGCGTCAAACTACAACCGTCTGCCCCGTCCCCCCGTTATAATGGTCAAGGACGGAGAGGCTCGCGTGGCTGTGCGCCGTGAGAGCTATGAGGATCTTTTGAGAAACGACGTATACTGATAAGTATATTTTAGGAGAATATTATGTTATCTAGTCTTTTAAGCGCTTATATGTCAGGTGACTTAGAGGCGCTGAAATGGGCGATCGCCAGCGTGATGCTTGCTCTGCCCATCGTACTTCTCGCCCTTTGCGTTCACGAAACCGCTCACGGCTTTGTGGCAAGCAAGCTGGGCGACCCCACCGCAAGCTCTATGGGAAGACTTACCCTCAATCCCGCAAAGCATCTTGACCCCATCGGCTTTATCTGTATGCTCTGCTTTGGCTTCGGCTGGGCAAAGCCCGTTCCGATAAACACAAGATATTTCAAGAAGCCCCGTCGCGATATGGCTATCTGCGCCGCCGCAGGTCCTATCTCCAACGTTCTGCTGGCGTTTGTCTTTGCAGCGCTTCTTAAGATATTCTATATCGCCACCGATTCGGTTATCATAGACTCGCAGATGACCTACAATCTTTTGATGTTCGGCTCTATTCTGCTTCGTCTTGGCATTCAGCTCAATATAACCCTCGCGGTATTCAATCTGCTTCCCATTCCCCCTCTCGACGGCTCAAAGATACTCTATCTTTTCCTGCCCCAGAGAATACTCTTTAAGGTCATTCAGTACGAGAGATATATCTATTTCGGGCTGCTCTTCCTTCTTCTCGTGGGAGTGCTCGATATTCCGCTGAGCTTCATTTCGGGGCTGCTGATGGGTCTTATTTCACTTATTTTTGGTATATAAGCTATTGATACGCTCACGCGTATAAGCTTTTTCTTTTGACGGCGTAGGCGCAAAAGAAAAAGTTACAAAAAGAAAACGCCGAAAGGTATTTCACCGACTGCGGTCGGCGCCCCAGGGCTTTGCCCTGAGAACCCACGAGCTTTTGAAAAAGCTCGACCAAAACTTTCGAATTTTTGGTTCGTGCGC